>NZ_JBIAHR010000034.1:59430-81354 GCF_042870695.1 Streptomyces sp. NPDC006384 | reverse complement strand
CTCCAGTACCGCCAGCCGGTCGAAGAACCGCTTCGACAGCTCCCGCGCGTCCCGGGGCGCCACCTTGGACGGGTCCGCGATCTCCGGCATCCCGGTGGTGCGGTGCCCGGTCGTCTCCACGGTCGTCGCCGTCATGAGGTGCCCTCCCTGTCGATCGGCCCTGTCAGTGTGCGTTCCTCGGCCGACGACAGAGCGCCTACCCCGGTCCGAAACTCGTACACCTGCGCGTCAGGAACCCGGCAGGGCGAGCTGGAAGCGGACCGTCGTGCCGCCGTCCGCCGTGTGCGTCCGCACCAGGTCGGCGACGTAGTGGACGAGCAGCAGCCCCCGTCCGCCGATCTGGCCCCGCTCGGGCGGGCGGCGCCCGGCGAGCGGGTCGGTGAGCCGTCCGGCGTCATGGACCTGGCACACCAGCTGCCCCTCCTCGGCCCAGACGGCCAGCGTCCCGCGCCCGCCGCCGTGGACCACGCTGTTGGTGGTCAGCTCCGCCACGGCCAGTTCCACGTCCTGCAGCCGCTGCCCGCCCAGCCCGAGCGACGCGGCCCGCTCCACGGCGAAGCGGCGGGCCCCGGGGAGCCCGGAGGAGCCGAAGGAGTGCACGGCGGTGCCCGGCGGGACGGGGAGCGGCTCGTTGTACCGGGCGACGACCGCGCGCCAGTCGTAGTCCCCGCTGGCCTCCTCACGGCCCTCGGCGACGACCGTCGGATGCGTGCGCCGCGCGTCGGCCAGGACCTCCGCGTCCAGCCGGGAGGTGTCGTACGGGCACAGGATCGTCGCGGCGCGGCCCGCGAAGGCCGCGTTGATGAGCGCCTCGTGCTGGGCGCACGCCGGGTACTCGGCCGCGCTGCGCCCGGCCCAGATCGGCTCGCCGATGATGCGCACCCGGGCCGGCGCGTGCTCGTCGGCGAACGCCCTGAGGACTTTGGGGATGATCCGTCCCGGGTTGCGTCCGGCCTGCGTCATGTCGAGGAGGACGACCCGCCCGGCGTCCGGGCCCAGCTCCGCCCTGATCAGTTCCAGGCGGGGGGCCGGGACGGCCACCGCCACCGGTTCGCCCGCCGCCAGCCCCTCGCGCACGAACGCCACGGTGTGGAAGGCGTAGTCCCGCTCGGAGCGGTAGAAGAGCGCGGGGTGCACGAACGCACCGTCCGTCGTCGCCGTGCTCATCGGGCGCTCACCTCGATCCCGGGCAGCGACGGCCAGAACATCTCCAGCACCCGCGGCAACTGAGGCGGCGGCTGCTCCACGACGACCCGGCCGGCGGGCAGGTTCATGGCGGTCACCGCGAGCGCCGCCACCCCGGCCACGTCCACGAAGCGCACCTCCGACAGCTCCAGGTAGGACACGTCCGCGTGCCGCCGCGCCAGTTCGGCGAGGGCCTTCTCCCAGGACGGGCGGGTGATCACGTTGATCTCCCCGCGCGCACGCAGACCGGGACGGCCGGACAACGGCCCCACGTCCAGCACGGCCCCGTCCCGCCGCTCGGCCGGGTGGCCCATGGGATGGGTGGCGTCGTCCACACTCGATCTCCTCCGGGAAACTGCCGGACTCGTACGCGTCGCCCCGCCCGGCACCGGCGGGGACGGCTCTTCGGCCCGGGAAGCCTAGCGCGGCGGCCTCCCGTCCGGCCGGGCCGGGGGCTTGCGCGGGCCCGTGAACGGGCGGATGCGCAGCAGTGGGGACAGACCGTGCGACTCGGGCACGAAGCGGGGAACACGACAGGGGAACGCGTCCTGGGAAGGGAAGGCGAGCCATGTTCGAGGCTGACAACATCCGTGACTGGCGTGGCCACGACGTCGTCGACAACGACGGCCACAAGATCGGGAGTCTGGAGTCCATCTACGTCGACACCGTCACCGACCGTCCCGCGTTCGCCGCGGTCACGACCGGTCTCCCGACCCGCCGCCGGCTGGTGTTCGTGCCCTTGGAGAAGGCCACCGTCGGACCCGGCTACCTGAAGGTCCCGTACGACAAGGGCCTGGTCAAGGACGCCCCCGGGATCGATCCCGACGGCGAACTGGAGGCGGCGTCCGAGGGGGCGGTGTTCGCCCACTACGACCTGCCCTACGAGCCGGGCAGCCAGGGCGAACGCCGGCTCGCCCGGCGCTGAGCGGTCCGGGGCCGCCCGGGACCCGTCCGGGGAGTCCGGCCGGGGAGCCCGTCCGAGGGGAGACGACCGTGAGCCTGTTCCTGCTGCTGTTGCTGGTGGCGCTCGTCCTGGGGGTGATCGGGGTGGCCGCCGAGGGCCTGTTCGTCCTGTTCGTCATCGGTGCGGCCGTGCTGGTCGCCGACCTGGTGCTCGCCGGGGTCCGCCTCGGCCGCCGGAGCGGGCCCGCGCGCTGAACGCCACGGGGTCCTGTCGTGCCGGCCCGGCACGACAGGACCCCTTCGGGCGTCACCGCGCGCTCTTGCCCCGGGCCACCTTCGAGCCCTGCTCGGCGCCCTCCGCCTCGGACTCGGCGCCGCCCGTCGTCAGGGAACCCCCGGCGGTCTCCAGGTGCGCCCGCACGAACCACTGGAACTGCTCCAGGTCCCGCAGCTGTCCGATCAGCAGGTCCTCCGTGGCGGGGTCGATCTCACCGGCCTCCTTGACCGCGGCGCGCACGCCCTCGATCACACCGGTGTACACGACGTCCAGCGCGCCGAGGTGGGCGATGGCGTCGGCCCGGCCGATGGAGTAGTCGTCCCAGGTCCGCTCGGACACCAGGGCCCCGGGCGTCCCCTGTGCCACTCCGCCGAGCGCGGCGATGCGCTCCGCGACGTCGTCCGCCATCTCGCGCACCTGGTCGACCTGCGGGTCGATCATCTCGTGCACGGCGATGAAGTGCGGACCCACGACGTTCCAGTGCACGTGCTTGAGCGTCAGGTGCAGGTCGTTGAGGGCGTGCAGGCGCAGGCGCAGCACGCCGATCAGCCGTCCGGCGGCCTCACGCTCGATGCCGGGGACCGTGTACTCCGGGGTCAGGTCGTGCGTCATGGCGGTTCTCAGCTCCCGATCTGTCGTGTACGGCATTGCACCTGCACGGATGCCCCGCTTCGTCGGACACAGACATGCCGTGTGTCACTCCGGCCCCGCCCGGGGGGCACCGGCGCGGCGTCCACGACCGCGACGATGTCAAGGCTTCCTTGACAAATGCGATCTTGTCAAGGAAGCCTTGACGCATGACGAACGAGAACGAACTGCTCACCCCCGAGGAGATCCTGCGGATCCGGGAGGGTGTCGCGGCCGCGGTGCTCGGCGCCCCGGACGGACTGGTCGAGTCGCTGGAGCACGACCCGCGGGGATACCTGCGGCTGGTGGCCGCCGGCCGTGTCGGCGAGGAGGAGGCGAACCGGCTGCTCCGCGAGGCGGTGCACCGGGCCCGGGCCGCCGGACAGAGCTGGGAGACGGTCGGCGGTGTCCTCGGCGTGAGCCGGCAGGCGGCGCAGCAGCGGTTCGCCGGCAAGGCCGGCCCCGCCCCGGACCTGTCCGGCGAGGCCGAACGGCGGGTCCTGACGCCCCTGACGGCCTTCAACGAGATGCAGGCGCTCGCCGAGGCCGGCCGGGAGGGCTGGCACGTGGTCGACTACGGCCCCTTCTTCCACGTGGTCGAGAAGTCCGCGCATCCGTGGGAGCACCGCAGGGTGCCCTTCGCGGTCGGCCCGCGGCGCCGCCGGCTGGAGGACGAGGGGTGGACGCAGGCCGGCCCCGGCTCCTTCCCCTGGCGCTACTACAAGCGCCCCCTGGAACAGGACTGAGGCGAAGACCGGGAGTGCTCCGGCGCGCAAGGGGCGCACACCGTCCGGGAGTGAGCCCTGTACGCGCCCCCGCGGCGGTGCGGACAATGCGACAGGACCGTGATCACGCGGCGGGACGCGCGCCGTCCGGCCGCCGGCTTCCGGGAAAGCAGGTCGATCGCCGTGCTGTTGCGTCTGCCCACGTCCCTGACCGAGGCACAGGAGTGCATGGCCGAGGGAGCGGTGCCCGTCGGCGGCGCCACGCTCGTGTGGGCCGCCTGGCAGCGGGACGGCTTCCCGGAGCAGGCCGTGTCGCTGAGCAGGCTGCCGCAGGCCACCGTGGTCGGGCCCGAGGCGCTGGGCGGCGCCGTGGTGCTGCACCGGGTGGACGACCGTGTGCCCGAGGTGCTGCGCCGGGCGGCCGGCTCGGTGGGCACCGGCGCCGTGCGCCGGACCGCCACGGTCGGCGGCAACATCGCCGGCAGCAGCCTGCGCTGCCTGCTGCCGGCCGCCCTCGTCCTCGACGCCCGCGCCACCGTGCTCGGCCCGGACGGGACGTACGAGACCGACCTCGGCGAGGTCGTGGCCAAGCGTCACCTGCTGCTCGCCCTGCGCTGGCGCACGCCCGAGGACAGCGGCTACCACAAGCAGCCCGCCGAACCGGGCGGGCCGCCGCCCCTGGTCGTCGCCACCGCCGTGCACACCGGCACCGACGGACGGCGGCGTCTGCGGATCGCCGTCCGCGACGGCTACGAGGTCCTCGGCGGGACCACCGCGTGCGACGACGGCGCCGACCAGGCCCTCGACGCCCTGGAGCGCACGGACGTCGGCACCCTGCCGGCCCGGGCGCGCGAGGTGGTGCGCCGGCAGGTCACCGGCATACTCGGGCGGCGGACCGGCCACTGACCCGCGCGGCCGGCCCACCGCACCCCGGAGCGGGCTCAGCCGTCGGCGAGCTGCTGCACGCGGTCCAGCGCGCCGTTGAACTTGTTGTGGTCCCCGACGATCGGCCCGGACGACGTGTACTGCCACATGGTGTGGAAGTCCCAGCCGGCCGGGAGCTCGCCCACCGCCGACGCGTACCGGGCGACCCACAGCGGGTTGGAGGAGCCGAAGCCGCTGTAGTTCCCCGTGCACTGCTTCCACCAGCTGGTGGAGGTGTAGATGACGGCCTCACGGCCGGTGCGCGCCTCGTACCGGTCGAGGAAGTCGCGGATCCAGGCGACCATCTGACTCGCCGTCCTGCCGTAGCAGGTCTCCCCGTACGGGTTGTACTCGATGTCGAGGACCCCCGGCAGTGTCCAGCCGTCCTTCGTCCAGCCGCCGCCGTGGTCGACGAAGTAGTCGGCCTGGGCGGCGCCGCCCGCGGTGTCCGGCGTCGCGAAGTGATAGGCGCCGCGGATCATGCCGACTTCCTGCGAACCGCCGTACTGCTGGGCGTAGTACGGGTTCCGGTAGGACGTCCCCTCGGTGGCCTTCACATAGGCCCACCTGACTCCGCTGTCCCAGAGGGACTGCCACGCGACGTTGCCCTGATGGCTGGAGACGTCGACCCCCTCGGTCTGGGTGACCCGGTTTCCGGCGGGCTGTCCCTGCACGCCCTCGTGGGCCAGCACGCCCCGGCCCATGTAGGCGGTGCCGCGGGGGGGCACTCCGCCGGGGTCGTCGGCCGACGCGGGCACCGCGCACAGGGCCAGCAGGAGGGACGGGACGGCGAGGACGACGCCTGACCTGAGCAGGCGTGAGTGGCCGAGGGCCACGGACATGGGTCTGCGCATGCCCCCATCCGATCCGCTGTCGCACCCCACCGCATCCCACAGTCACCCGGACGGCGTCGGAACGCGGACCGCCGGGGGCCGGAACCGACGAGGCGGGCGGCGCCGCACGGCCGTACCACACAAGTGAGTTCGTGTGCCGGAAAACCGCGGAAGTTCGCTCCTGCGCGGGGTCTGCGGCCGGTCCGGCCTGCGCGTGCGAGGCGGTGACTAGCATGAGCCGCAAGCCCGCCGGGACCGCCGTCCCGCCCCCGGAGGGGCACCCCCGACTCGCGGCCGACACATGCCGATCGGCCTCCCCCCGCTCTCAAGGACCAGAGGGACCGCGGAATGCCCGTCTCTGCACCCCCCACCCCGCCCCGGACCCGGAAAGCGCCCCGCACCGCGCCCACCGTGCCCCTGGTGGCGCTGCCGGCCGCCGCCGCGGCGGCCGGAGCCGCCTGGGTGACGGCTCCCGGAGCCGCCCGGGAATGGGCCGCGGCCCTCGTGGCGGCCTGCTGGCTGTGCGTGGCCGTGACCGTCACCGTCGGCTCCCACCAGGTCCGGCGGGCCCGGCGGGCCGAGGCGGAGGGGAGAGCGGAGAACAGCACCCTCAGAGCCCGCCTCGCCCACGAGAACGCCGCGTGCCTGCACCTGGTCAACGTCGCCCTGCCGGGCATCGCCCGCCAGGTGCGCGACGGGGTGCCGGCGGACGAGGCCGTGGCGAACGCGGCACCCGTCCCCGGCCCGCACCTGCCCCAGGTCGTCCGGAGCTTCGCCACCCTGCTGGAGGCGGCCGTACGGGACGCCACGGCCCTCGAGGCGCGGCAGCAGCAGACCCGGCAGGAGACGCGGCAGATCACCGCCGAGCTGGAACACCTGACCGGCAGCACCCTGCCCGCCGCGGTGGCGCAACTGCGCGACGGCACCTCCGCCGACCACGTGCTCGACGGCCTGGACCTGCCGCACCACCCGCAACTGCGGGCGTGCGCCGAGCGGTTCGTCCGCGAACTCGCCCACAGCGAGCGCCGCACCGCCGCCGCGCAGGCCGCCGCCGCCAAGTCCCTCAGCCGCGTCCAGGCCAAGGCCGTCAGCATGCTCGCCGACCTGCGCGAGATGCAGGACCGGCACGGCGAGGAGGTCCTCGGCGACCTGATGCGCCTGGACCACAGCACCTCGCAGCTCGGCCTCGTCACCGACCGGCTGGCCATCCTGATGGGCGGCCGCTCCAGCCGGGCGTGGAACAAACCCATCGTCATGGAGAGCATCCTGCGCGGCGCCGTCGGCCGCATCGCCGCCTACCGCCGCGTCCGGATGCACTGCGCCTCGACCGCCGCGATCTCCGGCTACGCGGCCGAAGGCGTCATGCACCTGCTCGCCGAGCTGATGGACAACGCGGCCAACTTCTCGCCGCCCATCGACGAGGTCCACGTCTACGTGGAGGAACGCACCGCCGGGATCGTCGTCACCATCGAGGACAGCGGACTGAAGATGGCCGACGCCGCCATGCACCACGCCGAAGAGGCCGTGTCGGGACGGATGACCGACCTGGCGCAGCTGCAGGGCACCCGGCTCGGCCTCGCCGTCGTCGGACGACTGGCCGCCAAGTACCGGATCGGCGTCAGCTACCGGCCCTCCTCCCGCGGCGGCACGGGCGTCGTCGTCCTGCTGCCGCCCCACCTCCTCGCCCAGCAGCGCGAACCCGTACCGGCCGGAGCCGTCGGCCGGCCCACCCGCGCCGTACCGGCCCACCTGCCCGCCGCGGAACCGCCGCCGCCCTTCCGGCCCGTCCCCGAAGCCCGCCCCGTGACACGACCGGACCTCGAAGTCGGCCCCGTGACACGGCCGGACCCGACGGAGCGGCCGGCCGGGCCGGCCCGGCCGGCCGCCGCCACGCCGGGCGGCCTGCCCGTGCGCTCCCCGGGCCGCACCATGGCCGAGGCGGAACGCGAACGCCTGCGGCAGTACGCCGCCGAGTCCGCCCGCCACGGCGACAGGCCGCGGGCGCACGACGGGACGCCCCAGGTACCCGTGCCCCGCGACGCCGGGACACAGTTCGGAGCCTTCCACCGCGGACGCCGGTCGGGGGCCGCAGGCACCGAGCCCCATGACGCCGCCGCACCGCACGACGGCACGACGCCTCCCGACCGCCCCACGGCGACCGCCGAACCCACCCCGTCCGCCGACGGCGCGGCCCGGCCCGGCGCAGCCACCCACCCCGGCGGCACCCCTCCCGGCGGCACTCCCCCCGGCGGCACCACGACGCCCGGACCGGACACCCCAGGGCGGACGGCACGGCACGCAGCGCCCCCGAAGCCCGAGTCCCCTCGCCCCTCGAGCCTGTGAGATTGGAGGATCGGGCCGGTGACCGCAGAACCGGGAACCACCGTCCCATCACCCGCCATGCAGACCACCGACAACAGCCTCACCTGGCTCCTGCAGAACCTCCTCGACCGCACACCCGGCACCCGCCACGCCCTGGTGCTCTCGCGCGACGGCCTCAAACTCTGCTGGACCGAACACCTGAGCCTGGACCGGGCCGACCAGCTCGCCGCCATCTGCTCGGGCATCCAGGCCCTGGCCCAGGGCGCCTCCGTCGAGTTCGGCAACGGAACCGGCGGCGTCCGGCACTCCATGACCGAGTTCCACGGCGGCCTGCTGTTCATCGTCGAGGCCGGCGAGGGAGCCCACCTGGCCGTCGTGGCGGAGGAGGACGCCGACCCCGGCGTGGTCGGCCACCAGATGACCGAGATGATCGAACAGATCGGTGACCACCTGCGGGCCGAGCCGCGGCACGCCGCCCCCGGGAGCACCTCGTCGTGACGCGCAGGCTCGTGGACACCGGTGAACCGGACCGGCTCTACACGGTCACCGGCGGACGCAGCCGCGCCGACGACTCGTTCGACCTCGTCACCCTGGTGGTCAGCGAGTGCGAGCCGACGGCCGGCATGCAGTCGGAACACGTCAGGATCCTCGGCCTGTGCCGGCACCCCACGGCCGTGGTCGAGGTCGCCGCGGAGCTCGGACTGCCGATCACCGTGGTCCGCATCCTCCTCGGGGACCTGCTCGCCACCGGCAGGATCACCGCACGCCACCCCCGCCTCGGGCAGTCCGTCGCCTCCCACCCCGATACCGCCCTTCTCAAGGAGGTGC
Source organism: Streptomyces sp. NPDC006384 (assembly GCF_042870695.1). NCBI lineage: Bacteria > Bacillati > Actinomycetota > Actinomycetes > Kitasatosporales > Streptomycetaceae > Streptomyces > Streptomyces sp. NPDC006384. Next base: position 72,730 of record NZ_JBIAHR010000034.1, on the reverse strand, counting down.
TCCATGGGCTCCGTAACCTCTGAGTCCCCGCCCGCCCCCGGGACGGCCCCGTCCGGCCGTACGCCGCTCGGCGACGCCGCCGACACCGGACTGAAGATCGTCGTCGTGGGCGGGTTCGGCGTGGGCAAGACGACCCTCGTGCGCTCCGTCAGCGAGATCCGGCCGCTCAACACCGAGGAGGTGATGACCCAGGCCGGCGTCGGCGTCGACGACACCGGCGCCGTCACCGCCAAGACCACCACGACCGTGGCCTTCGACTTCGGCCGCATCACCCTCAACGACCGCATGGTGCTCTACCTCTTCGGCGCCCCCGGCCAGGAACGCTTCTGGTTCCTGTGGGACCGGCTCTTCTCGGGCACCCTCGGCGCGGTCGTCCTCGTCGACACCCGGCGCATGGACGACTCCTGGTACGCGATAGACCGCCTGGAACACCACCGGACCCCCTTCGTGGTCGCCGTCAACCGGTTCGACGGCGACACCGGCGCGCACTCCCTCGACGAGATCCGCCAGGCGCTCGCCCTGTCCGACCGCGTCCCCCTCGTCGACTGCGACGCACGCGTACGGACCTCGGGGAAGCACGTGCTGGTCACCCTCGTGGACCACCTCTACCAACTGGCCCTGGCGCAGGAGAGCGCACCGTGACCGACACCGACACCCAGCCCGCGTCCGGCCGTACCGCCGCGCCGGCCTGCCCCGCCCACCGGGGCGCCGTCGCGCTGGCCGGCCTGGAGTACCAGCAGACCCCCGCGGAGCTCTACCGCAGCCTGCGCAGCGAACACGGCCCCGTCGCGCCCGTGCTCCTCGACGGCGACATCCCCGCCTGGCTCGTCCTCGGCTACACCGAGGTCAGCTACGTCACCAGCCACGACGAACTGTTCGCCCGGGACTCGCGCCGCTGGAACCAGTGGGACGCCATCCCGCCCGACTGGCCGCTGATGCCCTACGTCGGCCACCAGCCGTCCGTCCTGTTCACCGAGGGCGAGGAACACCGGCGGCGGGCCGGCGTCATCACCCAGGCGCTCGCCGCGATCGACCAGTTCGAACTGGCCCGCGACTGCCGGCACCTCGCCGACGTGCTCATCGCCTCCTTCGCGGGCAGCGGCCGGGCCGAGCTGATGAGCACCTACGCGCACGCCCTGCCGATGCACGCCGCGGTCCGGATGTGCGGAATGCCGCACAGCGGCGCCGACACCCGGCAGCTCGTGGACGACCTGCGCATCTCCCTCGACGCCGCCGAGGGGGACGACCCGGTCGCCGCGTACGCGCGCGTGGGCGAGCGCATCCACCGGCTGGTCCGGGAGAAGCGGGACCGGCCCGGCCCGGACGTCACCTCGCGCATGCTGACCCACCCGGCGGGCCTCACGGACGAGCAGATCGTCCAGGACCTGATCTCCGTGATCGCCGCCGCCCAGCAGCCCACCGCCAACTGGATCGGCAACACCCTCAGACTGCTCCTCACCGACGAACGCTTCGCCCTCAACGTCTCCGGCGGCCGCCTCAGCGTGGGCGAGGCCCTCAACGAGGTGCTGTGGCTGGACACCCCCACCCAGAACTTCATCGGCCGCTGGGCCGTGCACGACACCCAGCTCGGCGGCCGGCAGATCCGCGCCGGGGACTGCCTCGTCCTCGGCCTGGCCGCCGCCAACACCGACCCGCAGATCTGGCCCGAGGCCTACGTCGGCGCCGAGAACTCGGCCCACCTGTCCTTCAGCAACGGCGAGCACCGCTGCCCCTACCCGGCCCCGATGCTCGCCGACGTCATCGCCCGCACGGCCGTCGAGACGCTGCTGGAGAGGCTTCCCGACCTCGTCCTCGCGGTGGAACCCGGGCAGCTGACCTGGCGCCCCTCGATCTGGATGCGCGGACTGACGGACCTGCCGGTCCGCTTCACCCCCGTGGCCGTCTGACGGACCCCCTCGCGCAGCGGTCCGTCAGGCGGCGCGGGGCGTGAACCGCACCGGCAGCGACTGCGGCCCGCGCGTGAACACCCCTCGCTCCACCACCTCGTACCCCTCGGCCGGCCGTACGTCGGGCATGGCGTCCAGGAGCTGGCCCACCCCGGTCTCGACCTCGGCCTTCGCCAGCAGCGCCCCGACGCAGAAGTGCCGGCCGAGGGCGAAGGCGAGGTGGTCGGCGGCGGCCGAGAACGCCGTCGTCGTGGTCAGGTCGTCGCGGAAGATGTCGAAGCGGTCCGGGTCCCGGTAACGGCTTTCGTCCCGGTTGGCCGCGCCTATCAGACAGGTGACGGTCGCGCCCGCCGGTATCGTGCCGCCGCTGAGCGCCACCTCCGTCGCCGACTGCCGCATGATCATGTGGACCGGCGGCGTCCAGCGCAGCGTCTCGGCGAAGGCCCGGGGGATCAGGGAGCGGTCCTCGCGCACGGCTGCCAGCTGGTCGGGATGCGCCAGCAGGTTGGCGAAGATGCCGGCGATCGCCTTGTCGGTGGTCTCACCGCCCGCCGCGAGCAGCAGACTGCAGAACGCCTTGATGTCCTCGTCGCTCATCCGGACGCCGTCGACCTCCGCGGCGCACAGCGTGGACAGCAGGTCGTCACCCGGATTCTCCCGGCGCTCCCGGATGATCGGGAACATGTACTCGGCGAACTCCACCCGGGTACGGGCACCGGCCGCCGCCACCTCCGGATCGCCCGCGAGGTTGCCGAGGAAGGCGATGACCGACGTGTACCAGCCGTGGAACCGCTCGTGGTCGGCCTTGTCCAGGCCCAGCATGTCCGCGATGACGTTCACCGGGAAGCGGGTCGCGTAGTCGGCGACGAGATCGGCGCGGCCCGTGTGCCGGAACGCGTCGATGAGCTCGCGCGAGTTGCGCTCGATGACCGGCAGGAACCGTTCCTGCAGCTCGGCCCCGCGGAAGGCCGGCGCGACCAGCGCCCGCCGCACCGCGTGCTCACGGCCGCTCATCTGCAGGATCGTCCGGCCGTGCACGGGCTCGATCTGCCAGTCGTAGTTCTCCGTCGTGAACTGTCCGGCCCGGTCCTTGAAGACGCGCTCCACGTCCTCGTAACGGGAGACGATCCAGCTCTGTGTGGCCTCGTGCCAGATGAGGGGGGCGCTCTCCCGCATCATCCGGTAGGCCGGGTAGGGGTTCGCCGCGAACTCGGGGGAGAGGATGTCGGGGACCTGCTGCGCGATGGACATGAGGCTCCTCGGTCGACAACGGCCTAACCGCACCAGGCTATTGACCCCCCGCCGCCCCCGACAGGGCCCGTGCGCGCCCTTCCCGGTCCGTGTGCGCAGCAGCCGGCCCCGACTCCGTCGTCCGCGTGATGCGGGCGCCCGTCCGTCCGCGGGGAATGTGCGGGGGACCGGAGGTGTTGAGGGACGTGACTGGCATGCGCGGGTCAGAACGTCTCGGGCCCCGCGGCCGTCGGAAGGAGCACCCATGGCACGCAGTACCGCACGCCCGGTCGTCCGGCTGAAGTCGACCGCCGGGACCGGCGTCACCTATGTGACGCGCAAGAACCGCCTCAACGACCCCGACCGGCTCGTCCTGCGCAAGTACGACCCGGTGGCGGGGGAGCACGTCCCGTTCCGCGAGGAACGCTGACCGTACGGCGCGTGGCGGGGAGGCCCCCGTCCGGCCCGGCCCCGCGCGCGGCGGGGCCGGGCCGCTCCACGTCCCGGCCCGCCGTCGCGCCTCCCCGTCGGCGGTGTCGCCGGCACGCCCGCCGCGGTCAGTCCGCGATGTCGACGCCGTAGCTCCGAGCGAGCGCGCCCAGCCCGTGGTCGTAGCCCTGCTCCACGGCCCGCAGGCGCCAGCTCCCCCCGCGCCGGTAGATCTCGGCGAGCAGCGTCGTGCGCTCGGAGGTGGCGGCGTCCAGCGTGGCCTGCACCAGGGCCGCCGCGCCGGCGCCGGGCCCGGAGCTGATGTGCAGGGCGCCGACGTCGCCGAAGGCCGGGGAGCCGTCGACGGCGGCGGCGACCACGACCTTGCGCGCCGAGGGCGGCAGCGTGACGAGGCCGATGCTGACGGTCTGCTCGGTGGGCCCGTCGCTCAGCAGCCGCACCGTGCCGCCCGGGTTCTCCGGGGCGCCGTAGAAGACGAAGTCCTCGTCGAAGGAGACCTGCTCGTCCTCGTCCAGCACGAAGGCGGCCACGTCGATCTCGCACGCCGTCTGCTGCGCCCAGGAAGCGGTCACCGTCCAGCGGTGCGCCGGGCCCCCCGCCCGCCCTGCAGCGGGAGATCGACGACACCGCCGCGCGGCAGGACGTGGGCCGCCGCACGCCGTCCGTCCGCCTCCGGCGCCGCCGTGACGACCGGGGCCACCGGCCACACCGTCGTCCGCCTGCCGGCCGCGGCGCGCGGCGCCGAGCCCGCGGTGGTGGAGGAGGCGCTCGGCGACCCGTCCTGCACGCCGGAGACCCTCACCGCCGTCCGGCCCGGTTCCCGCCATTTCCCTCTGACGCGTGTTCGGCCGTGTCCCTCAAAGGGAGATTCGGTGATCCCCGGCCCCGAGGCCACCGTCATGATCGGACGGGACGAGCCGCGGACCAGGCTCGTCCGTGACGACGCCTCCTTGGGGGAGATGCATGACGCACTCGACGCCGCGCGGCCCGGGCCGGGACGAACAAGCGGTGCTGCTGGTCGCCGGAATCGCGGATCTGGCGGTGAGCACGGCGGGCTCGGCGCTGGGCGCGCTGCGGGGACTCCTGCGCCGCTCGGACACCGCCGACCTGGTACGCGAGGCGGACCAGGACCTGCGGGCCCGGGGCAGACTCGCCCTGGACCGGTACGCCGGTGTGCCGCCGGCCCACCTCGAGGTGCTCGCCCGGCAGGTGCTGGCGCGGCGGGCGGCCGACGGTGACGATGTCTGAGTGCTGGGCCCCGGCCGCCTTCAGGACGCGCGTCGACGGCGTCCTGCGGAGCTTCCTGGCCGAGGAGGCCGGTGAACTGGTGGCCGTCGACGCGGCTCTCGTCCCCGTGGCGGAGCAGCTGCGCAGCGCGGCCGGACACGGCAAACGGCTGCGCGCCGCCTTCTGCTACTGGGGCTGGCGGGCGGCCGGGCAGCCCGACAGCGACGCTCTGGTGCGGGCGGCGGCCTCCATGGAACTGGTGCACGCCGCGGCGGTCGTCCACGACGACCTCATCGACGACAGCCCCCTGCGTCACGGCCGGCCCACGGTCCACGTCGCCCTCGAAGCGGCCCTGGACCCCGCCTCGCGCGATGCTCAGGGCACCGCCTCGCGCGATGCCCGTGACAGCGCCCCGCGGGCCCGCACCGCCGCCCGCTCCCTGGCCATGCTGGTCGGCGACCACCTGATGGCCCTCGCGGGCCGCCTGTTCGCCGAGAGCGGCCTGCCCGCCGCCTATCTCGCCCGCGCCCGCGGCCTGTGGGCCGAACTCGCCCGCGAGCTCATCGCCGGCGAGTGCCTGGAGATCCTGCACACCGGCGGACGCCCGGACACCGGCACCTCCCTGAAGGTCGTCCGCTACAAGACCGCCAAGTACACCGTCGAGCACCCGCTGCTCCTCGGCGGACTGCTCGCCGGCGCCGCCCCCGCACTGCGCGACGGCTACTCCGCCTACGGCCTGCCGCTCGGCGAGGCCTTCCAGCTCCGCGACGACCTGCTGGGACTGTTCGGCGACCCCGACCGCACCGGCAAGGCCGCCCTCGACGACCTGCGCACCCACCGGCCCACCGCGCTGCTCGCCGAGACCTGGCGGTCCGCCGACGCCGCCCAGAGGGAACGGCTGCGCCGGATGCTGGGCCGGCCCGACCTGAACGGGACCCATCTCGAGGACGTACGCGATCTCATGCGGGAGCTCCGGGCGCCCCAGCGGATCGAGCGGATGATCCTCACCCGGGTGGAGCTGGCCACCCGCGCCCTGGACGACGTCGACGTGCCACCCGTCGCGCGCCGGGCCCTGCACGATCTCGCGCGCCTGGCGACCGACCGCGCCCACTGACTGCCCGCCCGGCCGCCGGGCAGTCGTCCCGTCACCCCCCGCCACCACCGAGGAGACCGTGATGACCTACACCGAGACGTCGATGGACGCGTTGCGCCGCGAGGGCGACGAACTGGCCGACGCCGTCGTCGCCACGCTGTTCGAACGCGGCGAGGTCGGCAAGTTCAACTCCCTGATGCGCTACGTCTCCACCGCCGGGCAGGAACTCCCCGCCGGGCTCCCCGGAGTGGCCCGGGAGTACCTCAGGGCGACCGGCACCCCGCCGGACTGGGTGAACTGGGCCGAGATGGAGAAGGCCCGGCTGTTCTTCATCGACAACAACGTGCACATCTCCACCGCCCTGTCCTTCGCGTCCATGCCCGCCTGCTACCTCGTCCCGCACGTCGCCAGGCTCCTGTCGGCCACCCACGGACTGAGCTATCCCTCCAAACGCATGGCGGAGACCGGCCAGTTCACCGTCTACCTGATGCAGCCGGACGCCTTCGAAGCCGGCGGCCGCTTCATCCCGGCCGCCCAGAAGGTCCGCCTGCTGCACGCCGCGATCCGCCACCACCTGAAGCGGGAGAACCGCTGGGACACCGACGCCCACGGCGTGCCGATCTGCCAGGAGGACATGATCGGCGGGCAGATGTTCTTCTCCCTGACCGTCCTGGACAGCCTGCACCGGCTCGGCATCCACATGTCCGAGGAGGGAGCCGACGCCTACTTCTACGCCTGGCGCGTGGTCGGTGCCGTCCTCGGCGTCGACCAGACCGCCGTACCGCGGACGCTCGCGGAGGCCCGGCAGTTCCTCGACCTGTACATGCTGCGCCACATGGGCCCCTCGGAGGAGGGCGCGCACCTGACCCGGCAGCTCATCGACCTCTACGAGGAGGTCGTCCCCGGCACGCTCTTCGACCCGGTCGTCTCCGCCCTCATCCGCTACCTCGTCGGCGACACGTGCGCCGACTGGCTCCAGGTGCCCCGCACCTCCTGGGACACCCTCGTGAAGGCGGCGCCGCACCTCCTCGGCGTCCTGGAGACGATCGAGGACCGCTCACCGTTCGGCGCCTGGGCCCTGGACCGGCTCGGGCACCTCACCACGATGCTCGAACTGTCCACCCTGACCCGCGGACGCGTCATGCACTACGCGATCCCCGAACAGCTGAAGAAGGAGTACGGCGTCGCCCGCACCCGCCGCTGGACCCCGCCGCCCGCCACGGTCGGCTGAGCCGCCGTGCGACACGGCGGACACCCGTGGCGCTGCGGCGCCGGGCGGGGCAGCGCCACGGGGAGGGTCAGGCGATGGAGGCGGAGACGATCGCGGACACCGCCAGGTTGCAGGAGGCCGTCACCCAGACCGCCGGGTGCGGCTCCGGCTCGACCAGCGTCGCGCCCAGCCGCCCCGGCGTGATCAGGTCGACCACCAGGAACGCCAGCGCCATCATCACCAGCCCGAGCAGTCCGAAGGCCGCGGTCGACACCAGCCCCTTGCCGAAGTCCTCGTACGTCGTCCAGATCGAGGTGAACACGATGCCGCCGATGCCGAGCAGCGCCGAGCTGAGCACCAGCGCGGCGTTGCGGTTGCGCTGCTCCCAGATCTGCCGGCCGAGCTTCCCGGGCGTCAGCACGTCCACCAGGATGATGCCGAGGACCAGCAGGAGCAGGCCCAGGGCGCCGTATGCGGTGGCACGGCCGAGTCCGTTGACGATGTCGCTCATGGGGGTGCCGGCTCCGTAGCGTGAGGGATCGCGGACGATCGCGGTCGAGGCGCTGCAAAATGTAGCGCACCTGTTCGGTGCCCAGGACGCAGTGCGCCGATCCCGTCCTGACGCCGCGTCACCCGGCGGCGAGGGCCTTGTTGCGGCGCACGGAGGACCAGAAGGCGGCGCCGATGAGGACGACGCCGATGAGGCCGGTGACGAGCTCGCTGATCTGGTACTCGATGGTGACCAGGAGGATGACGGCGAGGGCGCCGATGGCGTAGTGCGCGCCGTGCTCCAGGTAGACGTAGTCGTCCAGGGTGCCCTGGCGGACCAGATAGACGGTCAGGGACCGCACGTACATGGCGCCGATGCCGAGGCCCAGGGCCATCAGGACGATGTCGTTGGTGATGGCGAAGGCGCCGATGACGCCGTCGAAGGAGAACGAGGCGTCCAGGACCTCCAGGTAGAGGAACATGAAGAACGCGGCCTTGCCGGCCAGCGTGACCCCCGAGCGGGCGGTCCCGGCGCGGCCGGCCCTCTCCTCCGCCTCGTGCTCGCGTTCCTCCTCCCTCTCCAGCCGGCTCTCGAAGAAGCCGGACAGACCGTGGACGATCATGTAGGTGACCAGGCCCGCGACGCCGGAGATCAGTACCGTCTCCGCCTTGTCGGCGTGGATGCCGCCGTGCTGGTGGGCGTGGACGGCGAAGGTCGTCGAGGTGACGAGCAGCGCGATCAGGGCGACGCAGACCGACAGCATGTCGACCCTGCCGAGCTTGGCCAGCGGCCGCTCGATCACGCCCAGCCACTTGACGTCCCGGTCCTCGAGGACGAAGTCCAGGAAGATCATCAGCAGGAACATGCCGCCGAACGCGGCGATCGACGGGTGGGCGTCGGTCACCAGCTCCTGATACCGCTCCTTGTCGGTGACGGCGAGATGGACGGCTTTCCACGGACTCAGCCGGGCAGTGACCGCGACGATCACGACCGGGAAGACCAGACGCATGCCGAAGACGGCGATCAGGATGCCGACGGTCAGGAAGATCTTCTGCCAGAAGGCACTCATCTTCTTCAGGATCCCGGCGTTGATCACCGCGTTGTCGAAGGACAACGAGACCTCCAGCACGGCCAGGACGGCCACCACGCCGAGCGCGGTCCAGCCGTCGTACAGCACGCCCGCGGCGAGGCCGAGGGCGGTGGCGGCGAAGGCCCAGCGGAATGTCTTCACAAGCACGGGCTGCTCACTCCTGTCGTCGTGCGGTGCCGGTCGTGGCACGTCATTGCCAGTGCCCGCCACCCGCGTTGTCTACCACGCCCGACCCGCGCCGCGGCGGAAGCGTGGAGGCGTGCGCCGGGCGGTCCGCGGGTCCCGGCACCGGCAGGAAGGTGCGGGAGCACGGTGACGCGGCAAGGAACGGCCGCGCCGCCCCCGCCCCCTCCTCCGCCGCCGGGCCCGGGCTCGTCCGCCCGCGTTGTCAGTGGCGGATGCGAGGCTGTCTGCCATGGATGAGGTGGAGTTCATGCGAGGCCGGGTCTACGGCGCCGACCACGACACCCCCGGCCCCCGGCCGGGACGCGCGTACGCGCAGCTGGTCGGCGGCCCCCTGGACGGCCTGCTGCTGGACATCACGGACCTCACCGGCGACGAGCACGGCCGGGGCGTGACCCTGGCGACGGAGATAGGCCGCTACGGCCCGGGCGGCCGGTCCCTCTACGCCCCCCGTCCCGGCGACCCCCGCCGCTTCGACTGGCGGGGCGACGCGCCCTGACCGGGCGTCACCGGCGCGCCGTTCGGGCCGCCGAGGGGGCTGCCGTCCCCGGCCCACGACGGCGGGAGCACTGGGGCGACACGGCGGGCCCGGAGGTGGCCGGGATGCCGCCGCGGAGTTCCGGACCGCGGCCGAGGAGCGCGGGGCCGGCGTCGAGGCGATCGACGTGCCCCACGGCCCGGCCACCACGGCTTCGAGCCCCTCGACCCGACCGACGGTCGCGCGACGCGGTGCGCCGTGCGATGCGGGCGGTGCCGAAGCACCTGCGGCGGTGAAGCGTCCGCGCCGGTGAGGCGGCGGGAGGAAGCCCCGGGGAGCCGGGGCACGGACGCCTTCGGAGTGGCCCGGCTCACATGGCGTACCGGCGGTGCCACCGACACCATGGTCTTTCGTCACCGGCAGGCTGAAGGGATCCACCATGTTCCGCAAGGTGCTGGTCGCCAACCGCGGCGAGATCGCCATTCGCGCGTTCCGCGCGGGGTACGAGCTGGGCGCGCGCACCGTCGCGGTCTTCCCGCACGAGGACCGCAACTCGCTGCACCGGCTCAAGGCGGACGAGGCGTACGAGATCGGGGAGCCGGGGCACCCGGTGCGCGCCTACCTCTCCGTCGAGGAGATCGTCCGCGCCGCACGCCGCGCGGGGGCGGACGCGGTCTACCCGGGCTACGGCTTCCTGTCCGAGAACCCCGAACTGGCCCGGGCCTGCGAGGAGGCGGGCATCACGTTCGTCGGACCGAGCGCGCAGATCCTGGAGCTGACCGGGAACAAGGCCCGCGCCGTGGCCGCCGCCCGCGAGGCCGGGGTACCGGTCCTGGGCTCCTCCGCCCCCTCCACCGACGTCGACGAACTCGTCCGCGCCGCCGACGGCATCGGCTTCCCCGTCTTCGTCAAGGCCGTCGCGGGCGGCGGCGGCCGCGGCATGCGCCGCGTCGAGGAACCCGCCCAGCTGCGGGAGGCCGTCGAGGCGGCCTCCCGCGAGGCGGCCTCCGCCTTCGGCGACCCCACGGTCTTCCTGGAGAAGGCCGTCATCGAACCGCGCCACATCGAGGTGCAGATCCTCGCCGACGGCGAGGGCGGCGTCATCCACCTCTTCGAGCGGGACTGCTCGGTGCAGCGCCGCCACCAGAAGGTCATCGAGCTGGCCCCCGCGCCCAACCTCGACCCGGATCTGCGCGAGCGGATCTGCGCCGACGCCGTGAACTTCGCCCGGCGGATCGGCTACCGCAACGCCGGCACCGTGGAGTTCCTCGTCGACCGCGACGGCAACCACGTCTTCATCGAGATGAACCCGCGCATCCAGGTCGAGCACACGGTGACCGAGGAGGTCACCGACGTCGACCTGGTCCAGGCCCAGCTGCGCATCGCCGCCGGCGAGACACTGGCCGACCTCGGCCTCGCCCAGGAGAACATCACCCTGCGCGGCGCCGCTCTGCAGTGCCGCATCACCACCGAGGACCCGGCCAACGGCTTCCGCCCGGACACCGGCACCATCAGCGCCTACCGCTCGCCCGGCGGCTCGGGAATCCGCCTCGACGGCGGAACCACCCACGCCGGTACGGAGATCAGCGCCCACTTCGACTCGATGCTGGTCAAACTCTCCTGCCGCGGCCGGGACTTCGCCACCGCCGTGAACCGTGCCCGGCGCGCCGTCGCCGAGTTCCGCATCCGCGGCGTCGCCACCAACATCCCCTTCCTGCAGGCGGTGCTGGACGACCCCGACTTCCGGGCCGGCCGGGTCACCACCTCCTTCATCGAGCAGCGCCCGCACCTGCTCACCGCACGGCAGTCCGCCGACCGCGGCACCAAGCTGCTGACCTACCTCGCCGACGTCACGGTCAACAAGCCCCACGGCGAACGCCCCGACCTGGTCGATCCGCTGACCAAGCTGCCGCCCCTGCCCGCCGGCGAACCCCCGGCCGGCTCCCGGCAGCTCCTCGCCGAACTCGGCCCCGAGGGCTTCGCCCGCCGGCTGCGCGACTCGCCCGTCATCGGCGTCACCGACACCACCTTCCGCGACGCCCACCAGTCGCTGCTCGCCACCCGCGTGCGCACCAAGGACATGCTCGCCGTCGCCCCCGCGGTCGCCCGCACCCTGCCCGGGCTGCTGTCCCTGGAGTGCTGGGGCGGCGCCACCTACGACGTCGCCCTGCGCTTCCTCGCCGAGGACCCGTGGGAGCGGCTGGCCGCCCTGCGCGAGGCGGTGCCCAACATCTGCCTCCAGATGCTGCTGCGCGGCCGCAACACCGTGGGCTACACCCCGTACCCGACCGAGGTCACCGACGCCTTCGTGCAGGAGGCCGCGGCCACCGGCATCGACATCTTCCGCATCTTCGACGCCCTCAACGACGTCGGCCAGATGCGCCCCGCCATCGACGCCGTACGCGAGACCGGCACGGCCGTCGCCGAGGTGGCCCTGTGCTACACCGCCGACCTGTCCGACCCGGCGGAGAAGCTCTACACCCTCGACTACTACCTGCGGCTCGCCGAGCAGATCGTGGACGCCGGCGCCCACGTCCTGGCCGTCAAGGACATGGCCGGCCTGCTGCGCGCGCCCGCCGCGGCGACCCTCGTCTCCGCCCTGCGCCGCGAGTTCGACCTGCCGGTGCACCTGCACACCCACGACACCGCCGGCGGCCAGCTCGCCACCTACCTCGCCGCGATCCAGGCCGGCGCGGACGCGGTCGACGGGGCGGTCGCCTCCATGGCCGGCACCACCTCCCAGCCGTCCCTGTCGGCGATCGTCGCCGCCACCGACCACACCGGACGGCCCACCGGCCTCGACCTGGGAGCCGTCGGCGACCTGGAGCCGTACTGGGAGAGCGTCCGCAAGGTCTACGCCCCCTTCGAGGCGGGCCTCGCCTCACCCACCGGCCGCGTCTACCACCACGAGATCCCCGGCGGCCAGCTCTCCAACCTGCGCACCCAGGCCATCGCGCTGGGCCTCGGCGACCGCTTCGAGGACATCGAGGCGATGTACGCCGCCGCCGACCGCATGCTGGGCCGCCTGGTGAAGGTCACGCCCTCCTCCAAGGTGGTCGGCGACCTGGCCCTGCACCTGGTGGGCGCCGGCGTCTCCCCGGCCGACTTCGAGGCCGAGCCCGACCGGTTCGACATCCCCGACTCCGTCATCGGCTTCCTGCGCGGCGAGCTCGGCACCCCGCCCGGCGGCTGGCCCGAGCCGTTCCGCACCAAGGCGCTGCGGGGCCGCGCCGAGGCCCGGCCGGTCGCGGAACTGAGCGCCGACGACCGCACCGGGCTGGCCGAGGACCGCAGGGCGACCCTCAACCGGCTGCTGTTCCCCGGCCCGGCGCGCGAGTTCGACACCCACCGCGCCACCTACGGCGATACCAGCGTCCTGGACAGCAAGGACTTCTTCTACGGGCTGCGCCCGGGCAAGGAGTACGCCGTCGACCTCGACCCCGGGGTGCGGCTGCTCATCGAGCTCCAGGCCATCGGCGACGCCGACGAGCGTGGCATGCGCACCGTGATGTCCACCCTCAACGGCCAGCTGCGGCCCATCCAGGTCCGCGACCGGGCGGCGGCCTCCGACGTCCCGGTCACCGAGAAGGCCGACCGTGCGAACCCCGGCCACGTCGCGGCGCCGTTCGCCGGCGTGGTGACCCTCGCCGTCTCGGAGGGCGACGAGGTGGAGGCCGGCGCCACCGTCGCCACCATCGAGGCGATGAAGATGGAGGCCGCCATCACCGCCCCCAGGGCCGGCACCGTCGGCAGGCTGGCCATCAACCGCATCCAGCAGGTGGAGGGCGGCGACCTCCTGGTCGAGCTGCGCTGAACACCGACAGGCGGGGGGGGGGGGGGGGGGGGGGGGGGGCGCGGGGGCGGGCGCCCCCGCGCGCGCCCCCCCGCGCCCCCGCGCGCGCCCCCCCCCACCCCCCCCCCCCCCCCCCCCCCCCCCCCCCC
>NZ_JBIAHR010000034.1:0-59422 GCF_042870695.1 Streptomyces sp. NPDC006384 | reverse complement strand
GGCAAACAACCCAAACCAGCTGGTGGTGGGCGGCTACCTCCTGGTCGCGCGGCGCTTAACCCCCACTGGGGGGGGCGCCCGCCCCGGGCCCGGGTCAGGGGCGCCACCGCCGCGTTCACTCGCCCTTCGGAGCCGCCTGCTGCACCACCTCGAACGACCACAGCGTGGACCCGCTCGCCGCCGGCCTGGGACGCTCGCCGCCCTCCGCACCGCCGCCCTGGTGCGCCGCCTTCATGGGCCCCTCCATCCAGGCCTGGAAGGACTCCTCGTCGCGCCACCGCGTGTAGACGAGGTAGGTGTCGGTGCCCTCGACGGGGCGCAGCAGCTCGAACCACTCGAAGCCGTCGGAGTTCTCCACCGCGTGGGCACGCGAGGCGAAGCGCTTCTCCAGCGTCTCGCGCTGCTCGGCCGGCACGGACAGTACATTGATCTTGACTACACTCATGCCCCCATCCTGCCGCACCCCGCGGCAGGCGGTCGCGGCGCCGGCCACCGGAACCCGGATATCGGCATCGATGTCGGTGCCGTACTGAAGAATGCGGGACGAGCGAGATCAACTCCGGCCGGACCGGGTAGGCGGTCTCGAGTCACTGACCCGGAAAGGCCACGCCGATGCCGCCCACCGCCCTGCTCCCGCAGCCCGCCGAATCCCGCGCGACCGGCCGCTTTGCACGGCTCGGTGCCGTCCCCTCGGCCGGCACCGTGCCCGTGCTCGGCCGTCGCCGGCCCCGCCCGTGCGCGCCCACAGGCCCCGAGGAGACCGACATCCTGCGGATCGTCGCCGACGCGCGCACCCCCGTGTTCGTCACCGTACGGAAGGACGGACGGCGCAGATACAGCTACTGGCGGCCGCTGGACTCCACGACGGGCAAGGGCGGTTGCTACGTGGCGCTGCCGACCGCCGAGTGCGACCGGCTGCACGCGGCCGGCCGGATCACCCTCGGCGAACCCCTGGCCGACCCCGCCAGGACGATCCACCGGGTCAGGACCGCCCAGCCCCAGGCGACACCCCTGCGCGTGGAGCGGGACCGGCTGCGCGCGGCGTGAGGGGAGCCACCGGGACACCGCGGCGACGCCGGACGTCACTCCGGCGGACGGCCGGGGTGACGCCCGTCCCCCGGCGCCCCTGGAATCCCCCCTCATGGGCGTCTCCTGAACCGGCCGCACGGCCCCGCCGACCGCCCGGCGGACGCCGGGCGTCCGTCACACCTGCCCGCACACCCCTCAGGAGACAGCCACCCATGTCCTTCCCCTCCGCCGCCCCCGCCCTGGACGAGCGCATCGCCCGCCTCCGGGAGACCGCCCGCCTCGAGCCCCGCCTCGAGGGCGTCCTGCTCTACGGGTCCTGGACTCTCGGCGAGGCCGACGCCCACTCCGACATCGAGGCCTACCTCTACGTCGACGACGACCACCTCGACGCCTTCGACGCCCGGGCCTTCCTCGGACGGCTCGCCCCGCTCCAGTTGGCGTACACCAACATGTACGGCGTCCTCGCCGTCGTCTTCGACGACCTGATGCGCGGCGAGTTCCACATCACACCCGCCACCGCCGGCATCGAGGAGGTGCCCACCTGGGAGGGCATGGTCCACCTGCCCCGCCCCGAGGACGCCGTCCTGCTGGACCGCACCGGCCGCCTCACCGAGGCCGCCCGGCGGCTGGCCGAGTTCCGGCCGCCCGAGCCCGCCGGCACCGCACAGCGGCTCACCGACGAGCTGGCCAACTGGACGCTCATGCTCGCCCACGTCCTCGCCCGCGGCGAAGTGGCGCGCGCCCACGCCCTGTTGCACGGCGTCGTAGCCCCCCAGCAGCTGCAGCTGTGCCGGCTCCTGCGCGGCAGCACCGCACACTGGCTGACGCCCAGCCGCGCACTGGAACGGGACCTGCCGCCGGCCGACGTCGAGCGGTACACGTCCACCACCGCGGCCGCGCGCGAGGAGGAGGTCCGCACGGCCGCGCGGAACAGCTGGCGATGGAGCCGTGAGCTGAGCGCGGACGCGGCCGGCCGCTGGGCCGTGCGCATCCCCGGCGAGCTGCACGAACGGATCGCCGCTCTCCTGGAGGCCGGCCGGACCGGCTGAGTACCGAGGGCCGCACCCGCGTCGCCCGCCCCGCCGCGGGTCAGACGGGCGGTGTGGGGCGGACGGCGAGGACGGCGATGTCGTCGGTGCTGTCGGCACCCAGCCTGATCAGCAGCTCGTCGCAGAACGTGTCGAGGGGCTCTTGGGCCAGGGCAGCGGCGTGCCGGCGCAGCCGGTCCAGGGCGACGTCGATGACCTCGTCCCGGCGCTCGACCAGGCCGTCGGTGTACAGCAGCAGGGTCGAGTGGGCGGGCAGTGTGTCGCGGGCCGTGGCGCGGGCCACCTCCGGGTCCATGCCGAGGAGCAGGCCCGCGCCCTGTTCGAGGAAACGGGTGTCGCCGTCCCGGGTGATCAGCAGCGGCGGCGGGTGACCGGCGGACGAGTGCCGCAGCTCCCACGGACCCTCGGGCGGCCCCTTGACGACGCCGTAGACACAGGTGGCGGTGGCCTCCTGGTAGAGGCTGTGGTTCGCCTGGTCGAGCCGGTGCAGCACCTCCGCCGGCGGCTCCTGGCGGTCCACGGCGATCCCGCGGAGCATGCTCCGCAACTGGCTCATGGCGATGGCCGCGTCGAGGTTGTGCCCCGTCACGTCGCCGATGACCACGGCGGTGTCACCGCTGCCGAGGACGAAGCTGTCGTACCAGTCGCCGCCGACCTGGGCGGTGGCGGAGGAGGCCGCGTACCGGGCGGCCATCCGCAGGTGACCGATGTCCGGCAGTACGGGCAGCAGGGAGCGCTGGAGCCGTTCGGCGATGCTGCGGGTCTCCTCGTACAGCCGGGCGTTGTCCACGCCGAGCGCCAGACCGCGCACCAGGTCGTCCACGAGGGACAGGTCGTCCTCGGAGAACGGCCGGGCGGCGCCCGTCCGGGCGAGGGTCAGCGCGCCGAAGATCTCCCGGCGGGCCCGCAGCGGGGCGACCACGGCGCTGCCCGTGCCGAGCCCGCTGTGCAGGCGGGCGTAGTCCCGGTCGAGTTCGCTGCCCGCCTGGCCCGGCGCCGGTGTGCCGGCGAGCAGCAGGGGCCCCGCCCCGCGCAGCGCCCGGGCCAGCGGACCGCGCGAGGCCTCGGAGACCGGCGGGAGCCGTCCCTCGTACGCCTCCGGGCGCAGGCCGCGGGGATCCCGGTGGACGACGCAGACCCGGTCCACCTGGGCGTGCTCGGTGTACAGGTCCACCGCGCACCAGTCGGCCAGCCGCCGTGTCAGGAGCCGGCCGATGCGCCGCAGGCCCTCCTCGAGGTTCAGGGTGTTGTTGAGCTCGGCACCCAGGTCGGCCAGCAGGGTCAGCCGTTCCAGCGTCGACATGCCGTGGCCGGCGTCCGGCCGGCGGCCCCGTTCCCGGGCGGCCGGCGAGCCGCTCCCGCCGGACTCCGGCGCCCCCGCCCGGTCCCTGGCGCCCGGTCCGGAGGCGCCGAGGAAGGTGGTCGCCCGCGGGGAGAGCTGGGCGACGAAGACGGTACGGCCGTCGGCCGTCTCCTGGGTCTGGATGTACAGCCGGACGGGGACCAGCCGTCCGTCGCGGTGCAGCGCCGGGAGCGGCACGGACCGGCCGACGATCCGGGTGCGGCCGGTGAGCAGCATCGACGTGAACGCCGCGGTGTGCCGCTCGCGCAGGTGCTCGGGGATGAGGGCGGTGAGTTTCCGGCCGACGAGGTCGTCCGCGTCCCAGCCGAGCATGCCCGCGGCCGCGCTGTTCACCGCGATGATCCGGTTGGTCTCGTCGGCGGCGATGGTCGGGAGCCGTCCCGCCCGCACGTGGGATACCTCCCACGGCACCAGCTCCGAGGAGGCGATCTCCGGCTCGCGGGGGAGCACCGACCACGCGGTCGGCCGGCCGCCGGTGAGCTGGCCGACGATCTCGTCGAACAGCCACTCCTGGAAGGCACGCCCGCGCGGCAGCGCCGGCAGGGTCAGCAGGCGCTCCTCCCGGGCCGCCTCCTCGGCCGCCGCGAGCACACGGCCCAGCGCGCGTACGTCCGGTGCCGCGTCCGCGGGGAGCGTCAGGGCGACGGAGACCAGACCCGAGTCCGTGTGCGGTGGTGCCGGCGCGGCCGCCAGTCCGGCACTGATCAGGTTGTTGATGTCGTGGGCGGCGGCGAGGTCGGCCGGCGACACCTCGAGGGGATGCCCGGCGGATGCGGCGAGGGCCAGCTCGCCCAGCAGCGCGTGCCGGTGCTGCTGGGACGCGGCGCACAGGGCGCTCGGCACGTCGACGAGCGTCACCGTGGCCCCGGGCCGGGCAGGCGCGGTGCCGGTCTCCCATCCCGCCGACGGCGGCGCGGAGCCGTCGGGCCACAGTTCGAACCACACGCTCTTGCGCGTGTCACCGGCATCGGTGCCGTGCCGCGAAGCCAGGCGCTCGACCAGCGCCAGCCCCTGGCCGGTGCCGGCGTACGGAGGGGAGGGGCGGGGCACGGGTGCGCGGCACGGCCGGCGGTCGCTGACCCGCACCCGGACCCGGCCGTCGTGGACGCCGACCCCCACCTCGATCTCGGTCCGCGCGTGCAGGACCGCGTTGGTCACCAGCTCCCCGGCCAGGAGCTGAGCCGTGTCCGCGAGGTCGGGGGGCGCTTCCTCCAGGGCGGCACGCACGAACCGTCTGGCCGCCGCCGCGCTCCTCGGTTCCCGGGGGAAACACCGTGACGCCGTCTCCGGCGGATCGGGGTGGTCCATGCCTCCAGTGTGTGCCCGGCACAGCGGGGAGCGCAGTGCGCCGTGCGGGCCGGCCCCGGCCGGCCGCCCCCGGCCGTCCGCCGTCCGGGTGAGGCACGGCCGGCCCGCGCAGGGGATGGGGCCGGTGGGCGCGAGAGCGCTCCGACGGCTTTCTCGCGTGGCCCCGCGTTCTCCCCCGTGCGCGGGGCCGCACCGTCGACGGGAGCCCGGCGACGGCCGGGGCGTCCGGTGAGAGGGGGCCCGGGCCGGGCAGAATCCCTTACGACAGGCCGAGCGGCGATCATCGCGGCTCGGGGCGAGAAAGGTGTGGGTGCGTGGGTGAGCGGCAGGACCGGGAGTGGACGTCGATGACGCCGGGGGACTTCGACCGGGACGCTCCGCTGCGGCTCAACGTGGGCACCGGGCCCACCGTCGTCCCCGCCGAGCCCGACGAGTACGGCACGGCTCCCTTGTTCGGGGACACGGCACCCGGACGGGCCACCCCGCGCCGTGACCGGCCGCGCGCGAAGCAGCAGGCCGGCGCGCAGGGGCGCCTGTTCTGACGAGGAAGGGCACACACCCCGCACCGCCCCGGCGGCACCGGCGGGTACGCCGCGCCGTCGTGGGCCGGCACCGGCGGGCGAGCTCCTCGGCGCGTACCGGCTCCTGACCACCGGCCCGGCACCACCGCCGCCGCCACGGCCGACGGCACACGGCCGTCGGCACGCGGCCGGGGCGGCGACGGAGCGGGTACGGGGCTTTGCCGTGCCCGTTCCGCGTCCTGCCCCGCCCGTCACCGCTCCAGCTCCGGGGCGGGTCCCATGACGACCACCGGGTCCTTGTCCGGGTCCAGGGCGAGCAGCAGCTCCCGCATGTGCTGTTCGTCCAGGGAGATGCAGGCGTTCGTCGGCCCGCCGTGGTCCACGTGGATCCACACCCCGCCGCCCTTGTCCTCGCCCAGCGGCCGCGTGGTGTCCAGCGGGGTGGTGCCGGGCACCCGGTTGTAGTCGATGGCGATCACATGGTCGAAGGAGCCCTCCAGGTCCTCGCCCAGGTGGCCGGTGCCCGAGATCGCGAACTCCGGGTCCTCGTCGTAGGGCAGCCGGGTCCCCGGGTCGGGCAGCCGGCCTCCGGCGTCGCTGAGGCCGAAGACGCCGACGGGGGTGCGCAGGTCGCCCGCGCTGTGGTCGGTCGTCCAGCCGCGCAGCCCGTTGTGCGCGGACCACGGCCCCGCCACGGCCTGCCAGCCCCGTGCCCGATCACGCTCGTAGAGCACCACCTGCGCCCGGTTGGCGTCCTCGGTCGCACCCCTGACCACGAGGGCCTGCCGGGTGCCGGCGGGCATCCGGGCCAGCATCACGGGCCCGATGCCGGGCAGCGGCCGGGCGGACGGCACCGGCGGAGCGGGACGGGGCGACACCGGCCGCGAGGGTCCCTCGGGCGTTCCCGGGGCGCAGCCCGTCGCCAGCAGGCCGGTGGACATCACCGTGCCGATCATCAGGGCCAGGGACTTCCTGACGCTCATCTCAACCTCCGGTTCGCTAAGGGGGCTACTCATTGCTTCACCACTTGCGGAACCGGGGCGTCCGGTCGCCCCGCGTCTCGCCCGTATGGCGCAGGGGGCGGCACCGTGCACGCGGCCGGAGGGGCGGGGCCGGGGACGCCGGGTGCGCCGGACCGGCCGGGGACGCAGGGCCTGCGGAGCAACACCGGTCCTGTTCCGTTCCCTTACTCACTGGTGGGGCGCGGACATGCCGTGTAGCGTCAGCGGCAGATGTCGTGGTTCGACCCGACCGCCCGCGCCATGGTGCGGGCGGTCTGCTGTGCAGTGCCTTGGACCAGGACGACCACCTCCGGATCCGCGCGGTGCGGATCCGATATCGGCTGAAAGGCAAAGGCATGGCCAGCGGTACCGTCAAGTGGTTCAACTCGGAAAAGGGCTTCGGCTTCATCGCGCAGGACGGCGGCGGCCCCGACGTCTTCGCGCACTACTCCAACATCAACGCCAGCGGTTACCGCGAGCTCCAGGAAGGCCAGGCCGTCACCTTCGACATCACCCAGGGCCAGAAGGGCCCGCAGGCGGAGAACATCACCCCCGCCTGACCGGGAACGCGTCGAACGAGCACGGCGCCCGGAAGCGAGCGAGCTTCCGGGCGCCGTGCCCTTTTCCCGGACGGCGGCGACGGCCCGCCCCGGCCCGCGGCGCGTCCACCGGCGCCGTCCGGATGCGCCCTGACGGCGTCCACCACACCCTGGGAGCATGCCCAGTGCCCCCGCCGTCGTCGTCTACCCGCCCGCCCGGGACGGCGGCCGCCGCGTCCGCTTCGACGGTTCCTTCGTAGGACTCGCCTACACGCCCCTCGACATCGCGGAGTTCCTGCGCCTGGCCGGCCTGGAGGAGGTGGAGGCGTCCGACGTCGAGACCGCGGACTGGATCGAATGGCGCGGCGGCGGCCCGCACGACTGGACGCCATGACGCCACGACGCCGGCCCGGCCCGGCGCAGGGGTCTCGCACCGGCGGCGTACGGCGTCAGACGGCCCGAGGGGTGAAGGGCAGCAGTTCGTCGCCCTCGGGACGGACGACCGCACAGCTGCTCTCCGGGACCTCGTTCCAGACACCGGGCAGATCACCGAGCGGCTCGGAGACGATGAGCCGGGTCCCCTCGGACGCCTCCCGCAGGAAGGGCATTCCCGGGTGCAGCGCGCGCAGCGTCTCCACGCGCGAGCTGTAGTAGAGCGACCGGGAGGCCTTTTGGCTGGAGTAGCGGAACGCCCACAGCCGTACCCCGTCCGTCACGGCGACCGTCATCTGCAGCGGGTGTTCCACGCCGTGCTCGTGCCCGGTCGCCTCGACCAGCCCCGCCATCCGCGCCACCGCACCCGGCGGGTCCTCCTCCAGGCCGAGCGTGAGAGCCAGGAAGAACATCATCTCCGAGTCCGTCGTGCCCTCGATGGCGAGGAAGAGCTGCGGATCCACGGCGAGCGCCAGATCGCGCCGGACCCGGTGGTAGTCGGCGATCGCGCCGTTGTGCATCCACATCCAACGGCCGTGACGGAACGGATGACAGTTGGTCTGCTGCACCGCGCTGCCCGTCGACGCCCGGATGTGCGCGAAGAACAGCGACGAACGGACATGCCCGGCGATCTCCCGCAGATTGCGGTTGCTCCACGCCGGGCCGGTCTCGCGCACGATCGCGGGCGTCTCCATCTCCGGGCCGAACCACCCGACGCCGAACCCGTCCCCGTTCGTCGTCTCCACGCCCATCCGGGAGTGCAGGCTCTGGTCGATCAGCGAGTGGTCCGGCTCGTACAGGATGGTCTCCAGCAGCACGGGCGCACCCGAGTAGGCGAGCCATCGGCACATCGTCTGCCGCCTTCCTGGTCCTGGGGCACGCGCCGCACGGGGCGCCGCACGTCAGTCGACCGGCCAGGTGTGGACCGGCGCGTTGAGATGCATGTAGTCCATGTACTGCCGGGTCATCCGCCGCAGGGCCTCGTGCCGTCCGACGTGGGTGGAGTCGTCGATGTGGTGGAAGGTCTCCTTCTGCCAGACCGCGCCGTTGCGCCCCGTCACGCACCGCTGCTCGATGATGCCCAGCAGCGGCTCCCGCCACGCCGCGTCCATGCCGGACAGCTCCAGCCCCCGGTGCGCCAGCGGCAGCAGACGCCGCAGGACGAGCTCGGGCACGGGGACCTCGCCCATGCCGGGCCAGTACAGCAGCGCCTCGATGCCGTGCCGGGCGGCGGTGTGCAGATTGTCCTCCGCCGCCGAGAACGACATCCGCGACCACACCGGCCGCTCCTCCTCCACCAGGGCACGGGTCAGCCCGTAGTAGAAGGCGCCGTTGGCGAGGGTGTCGGCGACCGTCGGGCCGGCGGGCAGCACCCGGTTCTCCACGCGGACGTGCGGCCTGTCGTGGGCGACGGCGTAGACGGGGCGGTTCCAGCGGTAGATGGTGCCGTTGTGGAGGGTCAGTTCCCCCAGCTCCGGGATGTCACCGCGGTCCAGGGTCTCCTTCGGGTTCTGCTCGTCGCACAGGGGCAGCAGCGCGGGGAAGTAGCGCAGGTTCTCCTCGAACAGGTCGAAGACGCTGGTGATCCACCGCTCGCCGAACCACACCCGCGGCCGTACGCCCTGCGCCTTGATCTCCTGGGGCCGGGTGTCGGTCGCCTGCTCGAACAGCGGGACGCGGCTCTCGTGCCACAGCTCCTTGCCGAGCAGGAAGGGAGAGTTCGCCGCCAGCGCGACCTGCACCCCGGCGATCGCCTGCGCCGCGTTCCAGTAGCCGGCGAACTCGTCGGGGGACACCTGGAGGTGGAACTGGGTGCTCGTGCACGCGGCCTCCGGGGTGATGGTGTCCGCGTAGGTCCGCAGCCGGTCGACGCCGTCCACCTCGATGTGCAGGTCCTCGCCGCGCGCCGCGAACACCTGGTCGTTGAGCATCCGGTAGCGCGGATTCTCCGACAGGGCCGCCTCGCCGACGTCCGTCTGCCGCAGCGTGGGCAGGATCCCGATCATGATCAGGTGCGCGCCGACGGACTTCGCCCGGTCCTCCGCGTGGTTCAGGGCGCCGCGGATCTCCGTCTCCCAGGAGTCGGGGCCGCCCGCGGTCAGGCGGCGGGGCGGGATGTTGATCTCCAGGTTGAACCGGCCCAGCTCGGTGGACCAGGCGGGGTCCGCGATGGCCTCCAGGGCGTCGCTGTTGCGCATCGCCGGCTCGGCCTCGTCGTCGACCAGGTTCAGCTCGATCTCCAGGCCCACCTGCGGCCGCTCGGTCTCGAACCGCGACTCGCGCAGCATCTGCGCGAAGGCCTCCAGGCACTCCTGCATCTTGATCCGGTACCGGCGGCGGTCCTCGCGGGTGAAGACCTGCGCCGGGACGTCCCGTCCCATCGGTCCTCCCGGTTCCCTTCCTCGGACGCCTGTCCACCCCAGCGTCGCACCGCCCGCCGCGCCTCACCACGCGGGACGGAGGGGAAAAAGGGACGGCGCCCGCCGCACGGTGTGCGGCGGGCGCCGTGTCCGGCGGGGCCTGGCCCGGCCGGTGAGGGCTCAGAGCTTGCCCGAGTCCCGCACCGTGATGGTCGCGGAGGTGCGGCCCGACGGGGAGGAACCGTAGCCCTCGATCTTGTCGACCACGTCCGTGCCCTCGACGACCTTGCCGAAGACGACGTGCTTGCCGTCCAGCCACGGGGTGGGGACGGTGGTGATGAAGAACTGCGAGCCGTTGGTGTTCGGACCCGCGTTCGCCATCGAGAGCAGGTACGGGCCGGTGTGCTTCAGCGTGAAGTTCTCGTCCGCGAACTTCTCGCCGTAGATGCTCTTGCCACCGGTGCCGTTGCCGTTGGTGAAGTCACCGCCCTGCAGCATGAACTGCGGGATCACGCGGTGGAACGGGGAGCCCTTGTAGCCGAAGCCGTGCTCACCGGTCGCCAGCTCGATGAAGTTCTTGGCGGTCTTGGGGGTGACGTCCTCGAAGAGCTCGAAGACGATCCGGCCCGCGTCCTTGCCGTCGATGTCGATGTCGAAGAAAACCTGGGAATTGCTCATCGCACCATTGTGACGGTTGAGGTCCGCGGACCGGAAACCGGCCTTCCCCTCAACGGGTGGCGAGCAGCAGCAGCGTGTCGATCACCCGGTTGGAGAAGCCCCACTCGTTGTCGTACCAGGCGACGACCTTGACGTGCCGGCCGTCGACCCGGGTCAGCTCCGCGTCGAAGACCGAGGAGGCCGGGTTGCCGGTGATGTCCGAGGAGACCAGCGGGTCCTCCGAGTACTCCAGGACCCCGGCCAGCGGGCCCTCGGCCGCGGCACGGTAGGCCGCCAGCACGTCGTCGCGGGTCACCTCGCGGGCGACGGTCGTGTTCAGCTCGACGATCGAGCCGACCGGGACCGGTACGCGGATCGAGTCGCCCGACAGCTTGCCGTCGAGGTTCGGCAGCACCAGTCCGATCGCCTTGGCGGCGCCCGTCGTGGTCGGCACGATGTTGACGGCGGCGGCACGGGCGCGGCGGGCGTCGCGGTGCGGGCCGTCCTGCAGGTTCTGCTCCTGCGTGTAGGCGTGCACCGTCGTCATGAAGCCGTGCTCGATGCCGGCGAGCTCGTCCAGCACCGCGGCCAGCGGCGCGAGCGCGTTGGTGGTGCAGGACGCGTTGGAGACGACGGTGTGCGCGTCCGGGTCGTAGGCGTCGGTGTTCACCCCGTACGCGAGCGTCACGTCGGCGCCGTCCGACGGCGCGCTGACCAGCACCTTCCGGGCGCCCGCGTCCAGATGGGCGCGGGCCGCCTCGGCGGAGGTGAAGCGGCCGGTCGCCTCCAGCACGATGTCGACGCCCAGCTCGGCCCAGGGCAGCCGGGCCGGCTCGCGTTCGGCGAGCACCCTGATCCGACGGCCGTCCACGACCAGGGCGTCCCCGTCGGCGGTCACCGGACGGCCCAGCCGGCCGGCCGTCGTGTCGAAGGCGAGCAGCCGCGCCAGAGCGGCGGGCTCGGTGAGGTCGTTGACGGCGACGACCTCCAGGTCGCTGCCGCGTTCGAGCAGAGCGCGCAGCACATTGCGTCCGATGCGGCCGAATCCGTTGATGGCGATACGAGTCATGAGTGGTGTCCCTTCGTCTCGCCACCAGGCTGGCGCGCGGCGGACACCGGGGACAGCGGCGTGATCGCCACGGTTCGAAAGGATCTCGCCAGGCCTCCTGAGGGACTCCCGGAGCGGTCACTCGCCCTGGGCGAAGGTGCGCCGGTATTGAGTCGGTGTGGTGCCCAGGATGCGCTGGAAGTGCAGCCGCAGATTGGCGGCGGTGCCGAGGCCGGTGTCGGCGGCGATCTGCTCGACGCTGCGTCCGGAGCGTTCGAGCAGCTCACGCGCCATGTCGACGCGGGCGCGCATGACCCACTGCATCGGCGTGTACCCGGTGTCCTCGACGAAGCGCCGTGACAGGGTGCGCGGCGACACCGCCGCGTGCCGCGCCAGCGCCTCCAGGGTGAGGGGCTCGCCCAGCCGGCGCAGCGCCCACTCGCGGGTCGCGGCGAACCGCTCGCCGAGCGGCTCGGGCACGCTGCGCGGCACGTACTGCGCCTGGCCCCCGCTGCGGTAGGGCGCCGCGACCAGGCGCCGTGCGGCGTGGTTCGACGCGGCCACCCCGAGGTCGCCGCGCAGGATGTGCAGGCACAGGTCGATGCCGGAGGCGGCGCCCGCCGAGGTGAGCACCCGGCCCTCGTCGACGAACAGCACGTTCTCGTCGACGAGGACGTGCGGATGCCTCGCCGCGAGGGCCCGCGTGTAGTGCCAGTGCGTCGTGGCCCGCCTGCCGTCGAGCAGACCCGTCGCGGCGAGCGCGAAGGCGCCCGTCGAGATCGCCGCGAGGCGGGCGCCCCGGGCGTGCGCGGCGATCAGCGCGTCGACCACGGCCGGCGGCGGGTCCTCGCGGTCCGGGAACCGGTAGCCGGGGAGGAAGACGACATCGGCCCACGCGAGCGCGTCGAGACCGTGGGCGACGTGGTACGACAGGCCGTCGCCGCCGGTCACCGGGCCGGGCGCCGCCCCGCACACCCGCACCTCGTACGGCATGCTGGCCCGGGTCGTGAACACCTGCGCGGGGATGCCCACGTCGAGCGGCTTGGCGCCCTCGAGGACCAGGACGGCGACGCGGCGCAGACGGGAGGCTGACACGGGGCCAGGGTATGCGGGCGGCCGGACCGGTGTGCCGCCGGACGGCCGGGCACCCCGCCCCGCGGGACGCCCGGCCACCGGGTCAGTCCAGGCCGAGGACGTCCATGGTGTGCTCGGCCATACGGCGCTCACCGAGGGCGTTGGGGTGGACGGGGACGAGGCTGTGGCCGAACAGGAGCGGTTCGATCCACCGCGTACCGGAGGGCTTGCAGGCGTCGTGCCCGTCGGAGACCCGCGAGAAGTCCACGTAGGTGACGCCGGTCTCCGCGGCGGCGCGCCGGACGACCGCGTTGAGGTGCGCCTGGATCTGCCGCAGATAGGGCACGTCACCCGCGGCGATCGGCAGCTTCAGGAAGCAGGACGGATCGGCGGTGGCCGGCACGATCCACGGGTAACCCAGCGCCGCCACCCGCGCGTTGGGGGCCTTCGCGCGCACGGTGCGCAGGGCCTCCTTGAGGGCCGGGTACGTCTTGTTCTCGATCTGGTCGTCGAAGGACGTGCCGTGTCTGTCCTTGCAGGGGCTGCCCTTGCCCCCGCTGAGCACGCCCGCGGTGCCGCACGCGGTGACGGCGCCGATGAACGTGCCGTTGTCGTTGCCGCCGATGGTCAGCGTCACCAGGTCGGTGTGCGTGCCGAGCGCGTTCACCTGGGGGGCGACGCCCGGGTACTGGGCCTGGGTGAAGTGCTTGGTCTCGGCGGCGCCGCAGGTGACGTCGTCGAGGCGGGCGCCGGTCGCCGAGGCGATGACGTGCGGGTAGTTGGCGGTGGAACGCAGGCACAGCAGGTTCGTCGGATCCACGGGCAGGACGCCGGAGCCGGCGCTGTAACTGTCGCCGAGGGCGACGTAGTCGAGGGGCGGTGCGG
Organism: Streptomyces sp. NPDC006384; assembly: GCF_042870695.1. NCBI lineage: Bacteria > Bacillati > Actinomycetota > Actinomycetes > Kitasatosporales > Streptomycetaceae > Streptomyces > Streptomyces sp. NPDC006384. The sequence continues at coordinate 46,156 of NZ_JBIAHR010000034.1, read as the reverse complement.
TGCCGGCGGACGCGGTGGTCACGCTGAGGGCCAGCGTGCCGACCGCAGCTATGGTCGTGGTCATGACACGTCGTGCGGCGTGCTTCGGCATGTGCTCTCTCTTCTCGGGAGGCGGGCACGGGAGGCGGGCACGGCGGTGCCTGCGCGGGCGTGCTGGTCGTCGAGAGTGCGGCGGCTCGGGCGAGGTGCGGGGCGGCGGCCGTGGCGAGGGCGGACGCGCACGCCGGCGGCCGTGGTACCGGACGCGAGTTACCGATCGGTTCTACCGATAGGTAATGTGCCCGCGCTCCCTCATCGCGTCAATGTTGCGGACTGAACTTCTCGCGACGGGCGTTGCCGTGACCGCGCCCGACGGGGCTCGGGGGCGGGGCGGGCTGTTCTAAAGTGACATCCGCCAGTGCAGACGACTGCGGATCAGTGAGGTGCACACCGACCATGCCGACCGAAACGTTTGAGTTCCAGGTAGAGGCGCGTCAGCTCCTGCAGCTGATGATCCACTCGGTCTACTCGAACAAGGACGTCTTCCTGCGCGAGCTCGTCTCCAACGCCTCGGACGCGCTGGACAAGCTGCGCCTCGCCGCCCTGCGCGACGACACCCTCGACGCCGACGTCACCGACCTGCACATCGAGCTCGACGTCGACAGGGACGCCCGCACCCTCACCGTGCGCGACAACGGCATCGGCATGTCGTACGACGAGGTCACCAAGCTCATCGGCACCATCGCCCACTCCGGCACGGCCACCTTCCTCAAGGAGCTGCGCGAGGCCGAGCAGGGCGACGGCGCCGACGGGCTCATCGGCCAGTTCGGCGTCGGTTTCTACTCGGGCTTCATGGTCGCCGACGAGGTCACCCTCGTGACCCGCCGCGCCGGCGAGACTCAGGGCACCCGCTGGACGTCCCGCGGCGAGGGCACGTACACCCTCGAGACGGTCGACGAGGCGCCGCAGGGAACCTCCGTCACCCTCCACCTCAAGCCCGCCGACCCCGAGAACCAGCTCCACGACTACACCTCCGTCTGGAAGCTGAAGGAGATCGTCAAGCGGTACTCGGACTTCATCACCTGGCCGATCCGCCTCGTCCCCGGGAAGGACGACGACAAGGCCGGCGAGCCCGAGACCCTCAACTCGATGAAGGCCCTGTGGGCGCGCCCGCGCGACGAGGTCTCCGAGGACGAGTACCACGAGCTGTACAAGCACATCGGCCACGACTGGCGCGACCCGCTGGAGACCATCCGGCTGCAGGCGGAGGGCACCTTCGAGTACCAGGCCCTGCTCTTCGTCCCCTCCCACGCCCCGCACGACCTGTTCACCCAGGGCTACCGGCGAGGCGTGCAGCTCTACGTGAAGCGCGTCTTCATCATGGACGACTGCGAGGAACTCCTCCCGCCCTACCTGCGCTTCGTCAAGGGCGTCGTCGACGCACAGGACCTCTCGCTCAACGTCTCGCGCGAGATCCTCCAGCAGGACCGCCACATCCGCATGATCCAGCGCCGCCTGACCAAGAAGGTCCTGTCGACGGTGAAGGACATGATGGCGTCCGCGCCGGACCGCTACGCCACGCTGTGGCGGGAGTTCGGCGCCGTCCTCAAGGAAGGACTCGTCACCGACGCCGAGAACCGCGACGCGATCCTCGCCGTCTCCTCGTTCGCCACCACGCACGACGCGGAGAAGCCGGCCACGCTCAAGGAGTACGTCGAGCGGATGAAGGACGGGCAGGACGCCGTCTACTACATGACGGGCGAGTCCCGGCAGGCCATGGAGTCCTCACCGCACATGGAGGCCTTCCGGGCCAAGGGCGTCGAGGTCCTGCTGCTCACCGACCCCGTGGACGAGGTCTGGGTCGACGCGGTGGGGGAGTACGAGGGCAAGCGGCTGCGGTCGGTCGCCAAGGGCGAGATCGACCTCGACGGCGACCGGGACGGGAAGGCCGGAACCGAGAAGGAGCAGCGGAGCGAGGAGTACGCCGGACTGCTCGGCTGGATGACCGAGCACCTGAGCGAGGACGTCAAGGAGGTCCGCCTGTCCTCGCGTCTCACGGTCTCCCCGGCCTGCGTCGTCTCCGACGCCGACGACCTCACGCCCGCGCTGGAGAACATGTACCGGGCGATGGGCCAGGAGGTGCCGCACGCCAAGCGGATCCTCGAACTCAACCCGGAGCACCAGCTGGTCAAGGCCCTGAACCGGGCCTGGACCGAGCGCGACGACCGCACGGAGGTCAGCGAGACCGCCGAACTGCTCCACGCCCTCGCGGTACTCGCCGAGGGAGGCCGGCCGCAGGAGCCCGCCCGGTTCGTGCAGCTCGTGGCGGACCGCCTGGAGCGCACGCTGTAGTACCGCCCGCCGCGTACGGCGACCCGCGCACCGCCCGCCCCGGTGGGCGGTGCGCGGGCCGCCGGGCGGAGCTGAGAAGGTGAGCGCATGCGTCTGTACGAAGAACGTCTCGGCGTCCCGAAGGCCGCGTTCTGGCTCGCCGCCCTGCTGAGCGTGATGGCCGCCCTCGTCCTGCTGCCGTTCGGACCCGTCGCCGCCGTCTCCGCTCTGGTGGTCGTCGCCGGCCTCACCGCGCTGGGGCTGCACGCCTACGGATCCGCCGCCATCGTGGTGACGGACCGCCACCTGACGGCCGGGCCGCTCCGGTTCCCCCTCTCCGCCCTCGGCATGGTGGAGATCCTCGACGCCGAGGAGGCGTTCCTCTGGCGCACCCGGCGGGCCGACGTACGGGCGAAGATGCTGGTGCGCAGCCACGTGCCGACCGCGCTGCGCATCGAGATCGACGACCCGGACCGCGCCGTTCCCTACCTCTACCTCTCCACCCGAAGGCCGGCCACCCTGCTGGCCGTGCTCTCCTTCGCCCGCCGCTGACCGGAGACGCTCCTTTCCGGCCACGAGTCCGCCTGCCCGTCCGGCCGCCGACAGGGCGAGGCCCCGGCGGCAGCGCCGTGCGCTGCGCCGGGGCGGGATTCGCCGGCCGAGGCGGATCAGCGGGTCGTGGTGACCCGTTCCTCCTTCAGGGCCGCGCAGTTGGAGCCGGTGACATGCACGGACACGCCGCCGATGCTGCCGCCCCAGTCCACACAGTGCCCCTTGCCGTAGGCGCGGACCGGACCCGCGTACGACCTGTACCTTCCGTAGTCCCCGTCCCTCTGCTCGGTGTCGGGGACGTAGATGTAGGCGGACATGTCGACGGCCGTGCCCGTGGTGTTGCGGATGGTCACGACGCAGTTCCTGCCGTTGACGGCGTTGTAGGTCAGGTAGACCGTGCCCCTGGAGCCGATGGGCGCGGAGTTCACCGTCCTGTAGCCGCTGCCGCAGACGGTCTGCGGCGTGACGCTCGCCGCGGCGGAGGCGGGCGCCGCCAGGGCGGTCGCGCCGCCCACGGCCACGGCCGCCAGCGCGGCCGTGGCCGCCAGAGAACGACTGTTCATCATATTTCCCCCTTGTCGGGACTTGGAGCCGGTCGGTGATCCTGTCGGTTATGACACCTGGAACACGGTAAGGGTTGTGTGTCCGTCAGTTCCGGATTGAGTGGGCGTCCTTACGTCCGGGGTAATCGACGGCGCGTCGGATCCGCGGCACAGTCGGTGCCATGACGACGAACACCGCCCTCGCGGACGCCACCCGTGCCACCGTCGAGAAGTTCCTCGCCCTGCGCCTCGCGGGCGACACCGAAGGACTCACCGCGCTCTTCGCCGACCGCGTCGACTGGCTGCTCGCCGAGAACCCGATGGTCCCCTGGATCAGGCCGCGCTCCACGGCCGCCGAATGCGCCGCGCAGTCCGCGGAGATGGCGGAGCACACCGTGCCCGAGGACGCCCGGGCGTCCGTCGACGCCTTCCTCGTCGACGGCACCGATGCCGTCCTGACGGGCCACGTCTTCGGAACCGTACGCGCGACGGGCAAGTCCTTCTCCGGCCCCTTCGCGCTGCGCCTCACCGTCGAGGACGGCCGGATCACCCGGCACCACCTGTACGAGGACGGCGTGTCGATCGCGGCGGCCTGCACACCCTGACGGCGACGGCGTCCCGGCCGCAGGCCGTGTTCCGCCGGACGGTTCCGGACGGCACACTGCCGAGAGGCGCACCGCTGGCACCGCGGGACACGGCCGCCGCACGCGGACGGCCCGGACCGCCCGGCACCAGCCGGACCGTCCGGGCCGCCCCGCGCCCGCCGGTCTCACGGACCGATCGGCATCCGGCGCTTGTGGTCGGTCAGCCGGTAACGGGCGACGATCGTCTCGAAGTCCTTCTCGGCCACCGGCTTGCCCTCCAGGAAGTCGTCGATGGTCTCGTAGGTGACGCCGAGGGCGTCCTCGTCGGCCTTCCCGGGGTCGAGGGTCTCCAGATCGGCCGTCGGGACTTTGCGCACCAGCTCGGCGGGCGCGCCCAGCGCGTCCGCGACGGCACGCACCCGGCGCTTGGTGAGCCCCTCCAGCGGGACGACGTCGGCGGCACCGTCACCGAACTTGGTGAAGAAGCCGGAGACCGCCTCGGCGGCGTGATCGGTCCCGACGACCAGACCGCCGTGCGCGCCGGCCACGGCGTACTGGGCGATCATGCGCTGCCGGGCCTTGACGTTGCCCTGCACGAAGTCCTGGTGGCGGGCGTCGCGGAAGGCCACGTCGGCGCCGAGCAGGGACTCGAGCATGGCGTCGCTCGCGGGCTTGATGTCCACGGTCAGCACGTGGTCGGCCTTGATGAAGGCCAGCGCGCGCTGCGCGTCGTCCTCGTCGGCCTGGACGCCGTGGGGCAGCCGCATGGCGTAGAAACTCGCCTCGTGGCCCTGTGCGCGGACCCGCTCGACGGCCAGCTGGCACAGCCGGCCGGCGGTGGTCGAATCCACGCCCCCGCTGATCCCGAGGACCAGGCAGCGCAGGCCCGTGGAGGTCAGCCGCTCGGCGAGGAAGGCCACCCGGCGTTCGATCTCGGTCTCGGCATCGAAGCTCTCCGCGACCCCCAGTTCCCGGGCGATCTCCAACTGAAGGGCGGTGGACGCCGGCTCACTCAATGTCGCTCCCTGTGTCGCTTCGCACGTGATATGACGCCCAGCCTACCCAGACGGGCCCGGCGGACACGGGGGCGGACCGGCCGGCCGGCGGGGGCGGGTCATGCCGTGCCGCCGCCACCGTTCCCGGGGGCCGGCGCACGGCGGACGGGCATCATCGTCTCGACGGCGTCCTGCCCGAGGTGCTCGAGGACCAGCCGGCCGACCAGGTCCGGCTTCTCCAGCGGGACCAGGTGGGAGGCGCCCGGCACCACCGCCAGCCGGGAATCCGGGACCGCCCGGTACAGGGTGGACGTGTGCTCGAGCGTCATCAAGTCGTCGTCACCCACCAGGACGAGGGTGGGCGCCTGCACGCGCGCCAGGTCCTCCTCGGTGAGCGTGGGCTGGGTGCGCCACATGTCGATCACCTTCGCGGCGGCCACCGGCCAGTGGTCCGCGCCGTCGGGTGCGACCGCCTCGTACAGCTCGCGGAAGAACGCGAGGCCGGGTCCGTCCGGTGTCATCGCGTCGAGCACCCCGGGCTCGGCGAAACTCTCGGCGGCGGGGCGGAAGGTGGTGCCGATCAGCACGGCCTTGCGGACCAGGTCGGGGCGCGCGGCGGCGACGAGCAGGGCGACGACGCCCCCGTCGCTCCAGCCGACCAGGTGCGCCGGCCCCTTCACGACCGTCTCCAGGAAGGCCACCGTGTCGTCGGCCATGTCCCGGTAGGTCAGCGGCCCTTCGACGTCGGGGGTGTGCCCGTGGGCGCGCCGCTCGGGCAGGAGGAGACGGTACTCGGCGGCGAGGGCGGGCCGCAGGGGACCCCATGTGTCGTTGGTGCAGAAGCCGCCGTGCAGCAGGACCAGCGGATCCCCGGCGCCCTCCGTCTCGTACCACGTCCTGACACCAGGAAGGTCCGCGTAGTCTCCCATGGTTCCCGTTCCGGCCCTTTCCGGTCTCTTCCGGTCCTTCCGGCCCTCTTTCCTGTCCTTGTCCGGGCCTCGTCGTCGCCGGCCGCTCTCCGGGCGGCCGGCGGGAATCGCCGGACAGGGCGGCCTCTAGGGCACCTTGACCCAGTCGAGGGTGCGTTCCACCGCCGCCTTCCAGCCCGCGTAGCCCTCGGCCCGGCGCTCCTCGGACCACTGCGGCTCCCACCGCCTGGACTCCTGCCAGTGCGTGCGCAGTTCGTCGGTGCTGTGCCAGAACCCGGTGGCCAGCCCCGCCGCGTAGGCGGCGCCGAGCGCGGTGGTCTCGGCGACGACGGGCCGGCTGACCGGGACGCCGAGGACGTCGGCCTGGATCTGCATGCACAGGTCGTTGGCGGTCACCCCGCCGTCGACCTTGAGTACGTCGAGATGGACCCCGGAGTCCTGCTCCATCGCCTCGACGACGTCCCGGCTCTGATAGCAGATGGCCTCCAGGGTGGCGCGCGCCAGATGCGCGTTGTCGTTGTAGCGCGCCAGGCCGACGATCGCCCCGCGGGCGTCCGAGCGCCAGTAGGGCGCGAACAGACCGGAGAAGGCCGGGACGAAGTACATGCCGCCGTTGTCCTCGACGGTCCGGGCCAGTTCCTCGCTCTCCGCCGCACTCCTGATGATCTTCAGCTGGTCGCGCAGCCACTGCACCGCGGACCCGGTGACCGCGATGGAGCCCTCCAGCGCGTAGACGGCGGGAGCGTCCCCGAACCGGTACGCCACGGTGGTCAGCAGCCCGTGTCGCGAACGGACCGGCTCCGTACCGGTGTTGAGGAGCAGGAAGTTACCGGTGCCGTAGGTGTTCTTGGCCTCGCCGGGGGAGAAGCAGACCTGTCCGACGGTGGCGGCCTGCTGGTCGCCGAGCACCCCGGCGATGGGGATGGCGGCCTGCAGCGGCCGGGAGGTCCGGGTCGTGCCGTAGGCCTCCGGATGGGAGGACGGCTTGATGGCGGGCAGCATCGGCCGGGGGATGCCGAAGAAGCCCAGCAGTTCGTCGTCCCAGTCCAGGGTCTCCAGGTCCATCAGCATGGTCCGGCTCGCGTTGGTCACGTCCGTGGCGTGGATGCCGCCGTTCGGACCGCCGGTCAGGTTCCACAGCACCCAGGCGTCCGTGTTGCCGAACAGCGCGTGCCCCCGCTCCGCCGCCTCGCGCAGCCCGTCGACGTTCTCCAGCAGCCACTGGATCTTCCCGCCGGAGAAGTACGTCGCCGGCGGCAGCCCGGCCTTGCGGCGGATGACGTCGCCCCGGCCGGAGCGTTCGAGGTCCGCCGCGATGGAGGCGGTACGGGTGTCCTGCCACACGATGGCGTTGTAGTAGGGGCGGCCGTTGCGCGGGTCCCAGACCACCGTGGTCTCCCGCTGGTTGGTGATGCCGATGGCGGCCAGGTCGGTCGGCGACAGGCCGCCGTAGCGCAGTGCGTTCTGCATCACCGAGTTGGTGCGTTCCCAGATCTCCACCGGGTCGTGCTCCACCCAGCCGGAACGCGGCAGGATCTGCTCGTGCTCCAGTTGGTGCCTGGCGACCTCGTTGCCGCCATGGTCGAAGATCATGAATCGGGTGCTGGTGGTGCCCTGGTCCACCGCTCCGACGAAGTCAGCCATGATGCCGCCCTGGTGATCGCAGTCAGTCTTCGGGAGCCGGGACACGCCCCGGCGGCTCGGGTTCCGCCGACGGCAGGAACCGGGCGATGAAGGCCTTGTACAGGCCCGCGCCGAGCAGGCCGCCGATCAGCGGCGCGACGATCGGCACCCAGAAGTAGAGGTTTCCGTACTGGTCCCGCCACGCCCCGCCGTACCCCGTCAGGAAACTGGCCAGCCGGGGCCCGAAGTCACGGGCCGGGTTGATCGCGTACCCCGCGTTGGTGCCGAAGGCCATGCCGATCGCCACCACGACCAGGCCGATGACGAAGGGGGCGAGGTTGGCCCCGGGCGGTGTGTTCAGCAGGTCGGTGATGGCCATGATGAGCAGCAGCAGGATCGCCGTACCGATCACCTGGTCCCGGAACGCGCCCCACTCGTGCACGGGGAGGTTGGTGTTGCCGTTGGCGGGGAGGGTCGAGAACACGGTCTGCGTCTTGACGGTGTGACCGGGGTCGGCCTTCGCCAGCGCCTCCGTGTAGTTCCAGCGCACCAGCAGCGCCGCGACGAACGCCCCGGCCGTCTGGGCCAGCGAGTACGGCAGCACCTTGCGCCAGGAGAAACCCCGGAACGCCGCGAGCGCGACCGTCACCGCGGGGTTGAGATGGGCACCGCTGAGGCGGGCCGCCACGTACACGCCCAGGGTGACACCGAGACCCCACGCCCACGCGATGCTGTCGTGGTCGCCGAGTCCTCCGACCGGATCCGTCAGGTCCCCGCCTGCCGCGACCTGGGCCACCACGCCGCAGCCGAACAGGATGAGGATCATGGTCCCGAGGAATTCGGCGGACAGCTCACCGGCCAGCCCGGACCTTGCCCGTCGCTCAGTCATGGAAGCTCACCCTCCGCCGGAACATCCGGCTCTCGACCGCTCGAGTCCGCTGTCAGGCAGATTAGGGCCGGTTGCGGAAGCGGCGCCTGTCGCGAGGCGTCCGGCACCGTGCTCTCGCCGTACCGCCCGGAAGCCCGGGAGAACCGGTACGAGGGCTTCAGGACGGCACGCTGGACGCCGCCGGGAGAGGGAGCCGTACGCACCCGAACAGCCTGGTGCGTACGCGGAAGCGGTGCCCTCGCCCCCTGTCGGAGGCGACCACGGGCGGATTACGGCATTCGAGTGACGCGGGGCTGGGTGGGCGACACCGGAACCGGGGGGAGCCGTACAACCATGTGAGCCTCCGGTGAGTCTCCTGAGCGATCACGCCGTGATCGGACTCATGAGGAGACCATCATCAGCGCCATACGCAAGACCCTGACCGCCACCGCCGTCGTCGGTGCCGTCCTCGCGGGCTCGGCCGCCTGCGGAACGGCGGAGCAGCTCTCCGCCGGCCAGAAGCTCGACCGGGCCTTCGAGAAGCTCGGCAAGGAGAAGACGCTCTCGTTCGAACTCGACCTGGACACCGACGCCGCCTCGCTGAAGGCGCTGGCCGCGCAGTCCGAGCCCGAGCCCGGCGAGGAGATCCCGGACGAGGCCGTCGAACTGCTCGGCGGGGCGAAGATCGCGGTCACGGTGGAGTCGAAGAAGCCGATCGAGGAGTCCGGCGAGAAGGATCTCGTCGGCATGGCCATGAAGGTCAGCGGCCCGTCCGGTGACCTCGTCGAGTACCGCCTGGTCGGCGACCACATGTACCTCCGTACCGACGTCGACGCCCTCGGCGACGCCATGGGCAGCCCCGCCCCGGCCGCCGAGGACCTGCCCGCGGAGGCCGGCGGCCTCAAGGACGCCCTCGAGGGCAAGTGGGTGAAGATCAGCACCAAGGAGGTGGAGGAGGCGGCCGCCGGAGGGGAGGAGGAGCAGGGCGACCCCGCGCCCGAGCCGTCCCTCGACGCCAAGACGCAGCAGAAGCTCATGAAGGCCTTCCGGACGGTCGTCGCCCGTGAGGTGGAGTTCAAGACGTCCGACGGCGACGGCGGCACCGAGCATGTCACCGCCACGGCGCCCTTCCGCACGCTGATCGCCGAGCTGCTGGGCGAGATCCGCCCGTTGACGAAGGACCTCCCGCCCGGCATGGAGCTGCCGACGGACAAGGATCTGAAGGAGGTCCCCGACAAGAAGGTGACGGCGGACTTCACCCTCGAGAACGGCGAGCTGACCCAGGTCGACGTGGATCTCGCCGAGCTGGCGGAGAACGCCGAGGTCAAGAAGTTCGGCCTGACCCTGCGGATGAGCAAGGGCACGCGCCCCACCGCTCCGGCCGGCGCCACCGAACTGAATCCGGCGGATCTCATGGGCGGATTCTTCACCGAGGCGGGGATGGAGGAATTCGCGCCGGCCGACGGCGAGTTCCCCGAAGAAGGCTTCCCTGAAGAAGGTTTCCCCGAGGAGGGCTTCACCGAGGACGAGTTCTGACCGTTCCGAGCGTGAACACCGGGGCGCCGGGCCCGTACGGCGGACTTCCGTACGGGCCCGGCGCCTTGTGAATCCCGGAGGGAGGCCGAGCACTTCGGCCTCCCTCCGCGCGTTCCGGGCCCTGCCGCCCGGGGCGGACCCGGCGGAGAACGGGTCGCCCATGTCCAGGACGAGCACCGCCACGACCCGGCTGCGGCCGGCCCTCGGCCGCCGGACGTTCCCGCTGTGCAGATGCCCCGGGCGCATGATCACCTGCTCCCCGTCCGCCCCGTCCGCCCCGTCCGCCCCGTCCGCCGCGCGACGAGGCCGGGCCGGTCGGGCACATGGGACCCCGTGCCGCCGGCACCCCCGCCTCCCGGGACCCGGCCGGCGGCGGGAGCCGGGCGCCGGTCACGCCAGGTGGAAGACCTCGGTGAGCGGACGCATGGCGGCATCGGGCGCCTGCCCGTCGAGTTCCTCGAAGAACTCCGCCATCTCGGCCTGCCAGCGGGCGTTCACCTCGGTGGCGTCCATGGCCGCGCGGGCGGCGTCGAAGTCGTCGGTCTCGAGATAGCCGACGAGCAGGCCGTCCTCCCGCAGGAAGAGGGAGTAGTTGCGCCAGCCGGCCTCGGTGAGGGCGGCGCGCATGTCGGCCCACACCTCCCGGTGGCGCTCGCGGTACTCGGCGGTCTTCTCGGGGCGGACCTTCAGAAGGAAGCAGACGCGCTGCATCGGATCACCTCGCTGCCCAGGGGTGGCCCGACGAAGGCCCACCGCGGTCGTCACGGACGTGGTCACGGCCGAAAACGGGTACGGGCCGACGCCGGCCCTGCCGGCTCACACTGCGGACCCCGCCGGCCCCGCCCGCGGTGAGGCTCCCGGAGCCACTCGCCCGGAAAGTCCCCCGCCCCGACGCTCGACGCCCCCGCTATGAATTGTTTCAACCGGACCACCGGAAGCTAGCCCCGGCCCATGGAAGGCGTCAAGAGACTGGAGTGGGCAGTTCGACAGAACCCCTTGACGGGGATACCGGCAAGGGCTAGTTTCGGCGCGGCCTGAATCGATTCATACGACCGGTCTCCAAGCGCCCCACGAGGGGCGACTCGCGCTTCCAGAGGTGGACATGCCTGACATCACTGCTGTGAAAACCGCACTCGCCGAGCAGCGGGTCGAGACGCCTTCCTGGGGCTACGGCAACTCCGGGACGCGTTTCAAGGTCTTCGCGCAGCCCGGCGTGCCGCGTACCCCGCGCGAGAAGCTGGACGACGCGGCCAAGGTGCACGAGTTCACCGGCATCGCCCCCCGGGTGGCGCTGCACATCCCCTGGGACAAGGTGGACGACTACGCGGCGCTCGCCGCCCACGCGAAGGACCGCGGCCTGGAGCTGGGCGCCGTCAACGCCAACGTGTTCCAGGAGGACGACTACAAGCTCGGCAGCGTCTGCCACCCGGACGCCGCGGTGCGGCGCAAGGCGCTCGCGCACCTCATGGAGTGCGTCGACATCATGGACGCCACCGGCTCGCGCGATCTGAAGCTGTGGTTCGCCGACGGAACCAACTACCCCGGCCAGGACGACGTCGCCGCCCGCCAGGACCGCCTCGCCGAAGCCCTGCAGGCCGTCTACGAGCGCCTCGGCGACGACCAGCGGATCCTCCTGGAGTACAAGCTCTTCGAACCCGCCTTCTACACGACCGACGTCCCCGACTGGGGCACGGCCTACGCGCACTGCCTCAAGCTCGGCGACCGGGCGCAGGTCGTCGTCGACACCGGCCACCACGCGCCCGGCACCAACATCGAGTTCATCGTGGCCCTCCTGCTGCGCGAGGGGAAGCTGGGAGGCTTCGACTTCAACTCCCGCTTCTACGCCGACGACGACCTCATGGTCGGCGCCGCCGATCCCTTCCAGCTCTTCCGGATCATGCACGAGGTGGTGAAGAACGGCGGGCTGGACCCCGCCGCCGGCGTCGCCTTCATGCTCGACCAGTGCCACAACATCGAGGCGAAGATCCCCGCCGTCATCCGTTCCGTGATGAACGTGCAGGAGGCCACCGCCAAGGCCCTGCTCGTCGACGCCGAGGCGCTGGCCGCGGCCCAGGCCGAGGGCGACGTCCTGGCCGCCAACGCCGTGCTGATGGACGCGTACAACACCGACGTGCGCCCGCTGCTGGCCGAGGTCCGCGAGGAGAAGGGCCTGCACCCCGACCCCGTCGCCGCCTACCGCGCCAGCGGCTGGCAGGAACGGATCGCCGCCGAACGCGTGGGCGGCGAACAGGCCGGCTGGGGCGCGTGACCGCCCCGGATCCCCTCGCGCCGCCACACTCCGCCGTCGTCCCCTTCCGAAGGAAAGAACACCATGGCCTCCGCCCTCCACCCCGAAGTCGCCGAACTCCTGGCGCGCTCGCACCGCCTGGGCTCGGACCCCCGCAACACCAACTACGCCGGCGGCAACACGTCCGCCAAGGGCACCGCCACCGACCCGGTCACCGGCGGCGAGACGGAACTGCTGTGGGTCAAGGGCTCCGGCGGCGACCTGGGCACCCTGAAGGCCGAGGGGCTGGCCGCGCTCCGCCTCGACCGGCTGCGCGCCCTGAAGGACGTCTACCCCGGCGTCGAGCGCGAGGACGAGATGGTCGCCGCGTTCGACTACTGCCTGCACGGCAGGGGCGGCGCCGCGCCGTCCATCGACACCGCCATGCACGGCCTGGTCGACGCGGCCCACGTGGACCACCTGCACCCCGACTCCGGGATCGCGCTGGCCTGCGCGGCCGACGGCGAGAAACTGACCGCCGAGTGCTTCGGCGACAAGGTCGTCTGGGTGCCGTGGCGGCGCCCCGGATTCCAGCTCGGCCTGGACATCGCCGCCGTCAAGGAGGCCAACCCGCAGGCCGTCGGCTGCATCCTCGGCGGCCACGGCATCACCGCCTGGGGCGCCACCTCGAAGGAGTGCGAGGCCAACTCCCTGTACATCATCCGCACCGCCGAGGCGTTCCTCGCCGAGAAGGGCCGCCCCGACCCCTTCGGACCGGTGACCGAGGAGCACGCGCCCCTGCCCGAGGCGGAGCGCCGCGCCCGCGCCGCCGCGCTCGCCCCGCACATCCGCGCCCTCGCCTGCGCCGACCGTCCCCAGGTCGGCCACTTCACCGACGACGACGTCGTACTGGACTTCCTCTCCCGCGCCGAGCACCCGCGCCTCGCCGCCCTCGGCACCTCCTGCCCCGACCACTTCCTGCGCACCAAGGTCCGCCCGCTCGTCCTGGACCTGCCGGCCGGCGCCCCGCTGGAGCAGGCGGTCGCCCGCCTGCAGGAACTGCACACCGAGTACCGCGCCGAGTACCGGGCCTACTACGAGCGGCACGCCGTCCCCGGCTCGCCCGCCATGCGCGGCGCCGACCCCGCCGTCGTCCTCGTGCCCGGCGTGGGCATGTTCTCCTTCGGCAAGGACAAGCAGACCGCCCGGGTCGCCGGCGAGTTCTACATCAACGCCATCAACGTGATGCGCGGTGCCGAGGCCGTCTCCTCCTACAGCCCCATCGAGGAGTCGGAGAAGTTCCGCATCGAGTACTGGGAGCTGGAGGAGGCCAAGCTGCGCCGGATGCCCGCGCCCAAGCCGCTGGCCACCCGCGTCGCCCTGGTCACCGGCGCCGGTTCCGGCATCGGCAGGGCCATCGCCCACCGCCTCGCCGCCGAGGGCGCCTGCGTCGTCGTCGCCGACCTCGACACCGGGAAGGCGGAAGCCGTCGCGGAGGAGATCGGCGGACCCGACCGGGCCGTGGCCGTCACGGTCGACGTCACCAGCGAGGAGCAGATCGAGCGGTCCTTCGCCGAGGCGGTCCTCGCCTTCGGAGGCGTCGACCTGGTCGTCAACAACGCCGGCATCTCCATCTCCAAGCCGCTGCTGGAGACCACCGCCGGGGACTGGGACCTCCAGCACGCCGTCATGGCCCGCGGCTCCTTCCTCGTCTCCCGCGAGGCCGCCCGGGTGATGACCGCCCAGAAACTCGGCGGCGACATCGTCTACATCGCTTCCAAGAACGGCGTCTTCGCCGGCCCCAACAACATCGCCTACGGCGCCACCAAGGCCGACCAGGCCCACCAGGTACGGCTGCTCGCCGCCGAGCTCGGCGAACACGGCATCCGCGTCAACGGCGTCAACCCCGACGGGGTCGTCCGCGGCTCCGGCATCTTCGCCGGCGGCTGGGGCGCCGAGCGGGCCGCCGTGTACGGCGTGGAGGAGGAGAAGCTGGGCGAGTTCTACGCCCAGCGCACCCTGCTCAAGCGCGAGGTGCTGCCCGAGCACGTGGCGAACGCGGTCTTCGCCCTCACCGGCGGCGACCTCACCCACACCACCGGCCTGCACATCCCGGTGGACGCGGGCGTCGCCGCGGCCTTCCTGCGCTGACCCGGGAACACGCCCCTGGTGCCGGTGCGCACACGCACCGGCACCAGGGGCGTACCACCGGCCGGCGTACGGCCCCGCACCACCCGCCCCGCCTACCTGCCGGCCCTCGCCGGCCCGCCCCGACCGCTCCTCGCCGCGCACAGCGGAGGTACCACCACGTGACCACCACCCCGGCCTCCCCGGCCCTTCCCCCGGCGTTCGCCGCGGTCGATCTCGGGGCCACCAGCGGACGGGTGATCCTCGGCCGTGTCGCACCGGACAGCCTCGCCCTGACCGAGGTCCACCGGTTCCCCAACATCCCCGTCCGCCTGCCCGACGGACTGCACTGGAACCTGCTCGCGCTCTACCAGGGCACCGTCGACGGCCTGCGGGAAGCCGCCCGGGCCGGCGCAGTGGCCTCCGTCGGCGTGGACACCTGGGCGGTGGACTACGGACTCCTCGACGCCGACGGCGTACTCCTCGGCACCCCGTACCACTACCGGGACGGCCGCACCGACGGCGCCGCCGAACGGATCCGCCCCCACGTCGGGCCCGAGGAGCTGTACCGGATCACCGGGCTGCAGCACCTGCCGTTCAACACCGTCTTCCAGCTCGCCTCGGCCGCCGGCAGCAGCCAGCTGCGGGCCGCCCGCACCCTGCTGCTCATCCCCGACCTGCTGGTCCACTGGCTGACCGGCTCCCTCGGCGCGGAGATCACCAACGCCTCCACCACCGGCCTCCTCGACGCCCGCACCGGCACCTGGTCCGCAGAGCTCCTGGAACGGCTCTCCATCGACCCCGGCCTGCTGCCGCCCCTGCGCCGCCCCGGCGACCCGGCCGGCACCCTCCTGCCGCACGTCGCCGCCCACACCGGACTCGACGCGAGCACCCCGGTCGTCACCGTCGCCTCGCACGACACCGCCTCCGCCGTCGCCGCCGTCCCGGCCACCGAACCGCACTTCGCCTACATCTCCTGCGGCACCTGGTCCCTGGCCGGCCTCGAACTGGACGCCCCCGTCCTCACCGAGGCGTCCCGCCGGGCGAACTTCACCAACGAGCTCGGCGTGGACGGCACCGTCCGCTACCTCCGCAACATCATGGGCATGTGGCTGCTGGAGGAGTGCCGCCGGACCTGGGACGCCCAGGGCCTGCCCACCCGCCTCCCGGACCTCCTCGCCGAGGCCGCCCGCGCCCGCCCCCTCGCCGCGGTCATCGACCCGGACGACCCCGGCCTCCTCGCCCCCGGCGACATGCCGGAACGCATCCGGGACCACTGCCGCCGCACGGACCAGCCGGCCCCCGACAGTCAGGGCGCCGTCGTCCGCTGCATCCTGGAGAGCCTCGCCCTGGCCCACCGCCGCACCCTCAGGCAGGCCGCCGAACTCGCCGGCCGCGACATCACCCACATCCACCTCGTCGGCGGCGGCTCCCGCAACGAGCTGCTGTGCCGGCTCACCGCCGACGCCACCGGCCTGCCCGTCATCGCCGGGCCCGCCGAAGCCACGGCCCTCGGCAACATCCTGATCCAGGCCAGAGCGGCCGGACGGACGGCCGGCCTCGCCGCGATGCGCCGCCTCGTCGCCTCCACCCAGGACCTCAGGCGCTACAGTCCTCGCGGTGACAGCGCCGCCTGGGACGCGGCGGCCGCCAGGCTCACCCCCGCCCGAACGGAACCCTGATGCGCGTAGCCCTCTTCGCCACCTGCGTCAACGACGCGCTCTACCCGTCCACCGCGATCGCCACCGTCAGGCTGCTCGAACGCCTCGGGGTCGAGGTGGACTTCCCCGCCGCGCAGACCTGCTGCGGCCAGCCCCAGTACAACACCGGCTACCGGCACGCCACCGAACCCCTGGTGCACCGCACGGCCCGCGCCTTCGACGGCTACGACCACGTCGTCACCCCCTCCGGCTCCTGCGTCGCCATGGTCCGCGACAACTACCCGCGGATCGGGGCCAGGGCGGCGGCCGAGGGACGCGGCACGGAACTGGCCGACGCCGCCGCCTCCCTCGTGCCGCGCGTCCTCGAACTCACCGAGTTCCTCGTCGACGTGCTGGGCGTGACGGACGTGGGGGCCTACTTCCCCCACACGGTCACCTACCACCCCTCGTGCCACGGACTGCGCATGCTCGGCCTGGGGGAGCGGCCGCGCCGGCTGCTGCAGGCGGTCGAGGGACTCGAACTGATCGAACTGCCGGGCGCCGAGGAGTGCTGCGGTTTCGGCGGCACCTTCGCCGTGAAGAACGCGGACGTCTCCGAGGCGATGGGCGACGACAAGATCCGCAACGCGCTGTCCACCTCCGCCGAGGTGCTGTGCGGTGCCGACAACTCCTGCCTGATGCACCTCGGCGGCATGCTGCGCCGCCGGGACGCCCCCCAGCGGGCCCTGCACCTCGCGGAGATCCTGGCGAGCACGAAGGAGGAACCGCTGCGATGAGCGGGACGTACCTGGGGATGCCGGCCTTCCCCGAGGCGGCGCGGGACGCCGTACGGGACACGACGCTGCGCGCCAATCTGCGGCACGCCACGCACACGATCCGGGACAAGCGGGCACGTGCGGTGGCGGAACTGGACGACTGGGCGCGGCTGCGCGAGGCCGGCAGACGCATCAAGGACCACACGCTGCGCCATCTCGACCGGTACCTGGTGCAGCTGGAGGAGAAGGTCACGGCGGCGGGCGGCACCGTGCACTGGGCCGCCGACGCGGCCGAGGCCAACGCGATCGTGGCCCGCCTGGTGGAGGAGACCGGCGAGAGCGAGGTCGTCAAGGTCAAGTCGATGGCCACCCAGGAGACCGGCCTCAACGAGGCGCTCGAGGCCCGGGGGATCCGCGCCTACGAGACCGACCTGGCCGAGCTGATCGTGCAGCTGGGCCGGGACCGGCCCTCGCACATCCTCGTCCCCGCGATCCACCGCAACCGCGGCGAGATCCGGGACATCTTCCGCACGCGGATGGGCGCCTGGGGCCGCCCGGCCCCCGAGGACCTGACCGACACCCCCGCGGAGCTGGCCGAGGCGGCACGCCTCCACCTGCGGGAGAAGTTCCTGCGCGCCAAGGTCGGCATCTCCGGCGCCAACTTCATGGTCGCCGAGACCGGCACCCTCGTCGTCGTGGAGTCCGAGGGCAACGGCCGCATGTGCCTGACCCTGCCCGAGACCCTCATCTCCGTCGTCGGCATCGAGAAGACCGTGCCGGCCTGGCGGGACCTGGAGGTCTTCCTGCAGACCCTGCCCCGCTCCTCCACCGCCGAGCGCATGAACCCCTACACGTCCATGTGGACCGGCACCACCGGCGGCGACGGCCCCCGCGTCTTCCACCTGGTCCTGCTCGACAACGGCCGCACCGACACCCTCGCCGACGAGGTCGGCCGCCAGGCCCTGCGCTGCATCCGCTGCTCGGCCTGCCTCAACGTCTGCCCCGTCTACGAACGCGCCGGCGGCCACGCCTACGGCTCGGTCTACCCCGGCCCCATCGGCGCCATCCTCAGCCCCCAACTGCGCGGCACGGCAAGCGACATCGACGCCTCCCTGCCCTACGCCTCCTCCCTGTGCGGCGCCTGCTACGAGGTCTGCCCCGTCGCCATCGACATCCCCGAGGTCCTCGTCCACCTGCGCGAACGCGTCGTCCAGGGCGGGCCGGCCGTCCGCGACGGCAACAAGACCGTCCTGAAACCCGCGAAGGGACACGCCGCCGAACGGGCCGCGATGCGCGCCGCCCAGTGGGCGTTCACCCACCCCGGCGCCCTGCGCGCCGGGCAGCGCCTCGCCTCGCGCACCCGCCGCCTCCACCCCCGCACCCTGCCCGGCCCCGGCCGCGCCTGGACCCGCAGCCGGGACCTGCCCGCCGTTCCCCCCGAACCCTTCCGTGACTGGTGGAGGAAGAACCGCTCATGACGTCCCCGACCTCCTCCCGCGACCGCGTGCTCGGCCGGGTCCGCAGGGCCCTCGCGAACGCACCCGAGGTTCCGGAGATCACACGCGACTACCTGACGAGCCACACCCCCGACGACCCGGCCGCGGTCCTCGACCTCCTCCACGAGAACCTCGCCGACTACCGGGCGATCGTGCACCGCAGCACCCCGCAGGACCTCCCGGCGCTCATCGGCCGGCTCCTCGCCGGCCACGACGCGCACACCGTCGTCGTACCGCCCGGCCTCCCCGACGCCTGGCTGGCCGCCTCCGGGGCCCGGCGGCTCACCGACGACGGCCCCCTCACCCCGGACGAGCTCGACGCCGCCGACGCCGTCGTCACCGGCTGCGCGCTGGCCGTCGCGGAGACCGGCACCCTCGTCCTCGACGCCGGACCGGGGCAGGGCAGGCGCGCCCTCACCCTCGTACCCGACCTGCACATCTGCGTCGTCGACACCCGCACCCAGATGGTCGCCTCCGTCCCCCACGCCCTCGCACGCCTCGAACCGGCCCGCCCGCTGACGTGGATCTCCGGTCCCTCGGCGACCAGCGACATCGAACTCGACCGGGTCGAGGGCGTCCACGGACCCCGCACCCTGGAGGTCGTCCTGCTGGTGGACTGACAGCGCCCGCACGGACTTCCGGGAAGAGGAACGCACAGCACACACGAACGGCAGACTGACCCCATGACGACGACGGATCCCAAGGCCGACCTCCGCTTCTACCTGCAGTCCGCCCGCGACGCCCTGCTGTGGAAGCTCGAAGGGCTCCCGGAGTACGAGGTCCGCCGCCCGGCGACACCCACCGGCACCAACCTCCTGGGCCTGGTGAAGCACGCGGCGAGCGTCGAACTGGGCTACCTCGGCGACACCTTCGGCCGCCCCTCCGGCGAACCGCTGCCCTGGCTGGCGGACGGCGCCGAACCCAACGCCGACATGTGGGTCACCGCCGACGAGTCACGCGAGTACATCGTGGACCTCTACCGCCGGGCGTGGCTCCACGCGGACGCCACGATCGACGCGCTGCCGCTGGACACGATCGGCACGGTGCCGTGGTGGCCCGCCGGCAGGAACGAGGTGACGCTGCACCACGCCGTGACACGGGTCGTCGCCGACACCCACCGCCACGCCGGCCACGCCGACATCGTCCGCGAACTCACGGACGGCGCCGTGGGGATGAACAAGGGCAACGACAGCATGCCGCCGGGCGACCCGTCCTGGTGGGAGAACCACCGCAACCGCCTGGAACAGGCAGCCCGCCAGGCCGGCCGGCGAGCCACCCCCACCCCGACCGACTGAAACAGCCCCCGGAAACCACCGGCCACGCGTCAGCTTCGCTCCGGGGCCGTCCCTCCTTGCGGTGACCGGCCCGTGTGGTGCCGCGCGCCGGGTGCCCGGGGTGCCGCACAGTGGGCCGGTGCCATCTCGCTCGCTGCCCCTGACGGTGCTGGTCCTGCTGAGCGTCACGGGCTGTGCCACCGTGACGTCCGCCGACCGGCCTTCCGACGACCGCCCCCGGGGCGTCCGCGTACCGGCCGCGCAGCCGCCGTCGGCGACGCCCACACCCCGGCCGGTCACGCCCCCCTCGCAGCGCTCCACCCTGGTGCGGAGCGAAACGGACCGTCCGCACCGCACGCCTCGGAGCGACCGCGGTCCCGAGGGCCGGGCGGAGGCGTCCGCGGACCGGACCCGCCCCACGACGCGGCCGGTCACCCGGCCCGCTCCCCGGCGCACCGCACAGCCACCCGCGAAGACGCGCCGTATCGTCCCGCCGGTACGGCCGCAGCCCCACCCGGAACAGATGCGCGAGCTGTGCCGCCGGGCCGACGGCACCGCGTCCGCCGACATCGTGGACCTCTGCCACCGGGCCTGGGGATGACGGAGGCGACGGCCGAGAGGCCGGCACAGGCCCCGTGCGCGCTGCCCTCGCCGGGAACTCCGGCTCGACCACACGAGGACGGGGGAGGGAGCGACGGGGCGGTGACTCAGGCCCGTACCGGCCACCACGCACGCCTCCCCACCCGCTGACCTGCCCCCGACGTTTCCCGGAGCCGCCCGGGGCTACTCGGCCGTCCCATCGAGTAGGACGCCGACCGGGAGGACCGTATGGCGCAGCAAGGCCCCCGAGGAGTTCTGTACGCACTGGACCGCCTGGAGAGCTGGCCCGGGGCCGACCGGGTCATCGCGTCCCTGCAGCGGACCGCCAGGTCCCTTCCGCTGGGGCCGGTCCGGGACGTCCTGCACGGACGCCCACTGGGCCACCCGGCGCACCCGATGCTGGTGCAGGTGCCCGTGGGCACCTGGCTGTCGGCGACCGTCCTCGACCTGCTGCCGGGAGTGCGCCGCGGTCCGGGCGCGCTCATCGGCGTCGGACTGGCCGCCGCCCTCCCCGCAGCCGTGTCCGGCTGGGCGGACTGGGCCGAACTGCACCGTGAGCAGCAGCGCGTCGGCCTCGTCCACGCCCTCGCCAATTCCGCGGCCCTGGGCGCGTTCACCGGCTCCCTCGTCGCACGCTCCCGGGGCCGCCACACCCTCGGCAAGAGGCTCGGCCTGCTCGGACTCGCGCTGACCGGGACCGGGGGAGCGCTGGGCGGCCACCTGGCCTACCGGCAGGCGTCCGGTGCCAACCACGCCGAGTACGTCCCGCACGTGGTGCCCGCGGGCTGGCACACGCTGGGCAACCTGGAGGACTTCCCCGTCGGACGCGCGGTACGCCGGCAGATCGCCGGCGTACCGGTCATGGTGGTGCGCGAGACGGAGAGCACCGTGCACGTGCTGGCCGAGCGCTGCAGCCACATGGCGGGCCCTCTGTCGGAGGGGGACGTCGCCGACGGCTGTGTCCGCTGCCCCTGGCACGGCAGCGTCTTCCGGCTGGCCGACGGGTGGAACGTCAAGGGGCCGGCGACCGCACCCCAGCCCGCCTTCGACACCCGCACCACCGACGGCTGCGTCGAGGCCCGGCTACGACGCCGGCCGGACAGCGAGCCGGACACCCCGGCCGAGCCCTGACGCTCCGGGCCTCAGGCACCCGGACCCGCACCAGGCCCTCCCGCTCACCGGGAGGGCCTGGTGATCACCCGGTCCAACAGCTCGGGGCCGAGCGGCGGGCGGCCGAAGGAGACCTCCGGGTTCCTCAGGCCGGCGACGGCCACGTCGAGGTACCGCTCCCAGGCGTCCGGCGCGATGCCGTCGGTGGCGGCGATGACACCGCGCAGCCCCCAGACGACCCCGACGAGGTCGGACAGGGCCACATCGGCGGAGACCACACCTTCCTCCTTGCACTGTTCGAGCAGGTCGGCGGCCAGGGCGTAGAGATGTTCGCGCTGTCCGGGAGCGGCCATCTCCCCGAACGTGCCCGGCAGCACGCCGTGGCCGAGGGCGAGATGCAGCCCGACGGCACCCAGGAAGTGCCGCAGCCGCTGGTCGGCCGGCCGGGAGAGGGCCTGCCGGGCATGGGCGAGGAGCCGTTCGTAAAAGGCCTCGGCCAGCCTCTCGCGCAGGAGGTCGGGAGTGGGGAAGCGGCGGTAGAGCGCGGCCGGGGACAGTCCCGCCTCGCGGGCGATCTGGGCCATGCTCGCGAGCGGCCCCAGTCGTCGCATCGCCGCCGCCACCGTCCACAGCAGCTCCTCCTCACCCGGCTGCGGCATGTCCTCGCCCGGAGAGCCGGCTGTCGTACCGCTGTCGTTCGCTCGCTCACCCACAACGGCTCCTCACCGCCTGCAGTCGGTCCCACCTCCGCAGACCAAGCGTGACAGGGGCGGACACACCCGGCACGCCCTGGCACGCCGCTCCCGGGTTCCGGCCGCGCCCCGCGAGCAGATGGTCACCGCGCCTGCGGGGCGGGGCCCGTGCAGTACGCCCGGCTCCGGAGCCGCGTTCCGGCGCCCGCACGTCGGCACCCCGAACCACGTTTCATGACAGCGGTGTTGCGGCTCCATGTCAGTGTCCGCGACGCGGCCGGCCGCGCTGGAGTTCCACCGTCCGCCTGTGCTTGCCTGACCGCATGACCGTGCTCGTGACCCGCCGCCACGTCGACCACGTGCGTGTCACCACCACGGGCTGTACCGCCCGCGGCTGAGACCTCGCCCGGTCCGCGCACCACGTCCCCCGCACCGCACCGACCGCTGCCCGCGTCCGGGCACGGCTCTCGGCCCTGCGGTCTCTCCTCGCGCACCGACGCACCGGGTCCTTCCGGGCGATGCCCGCCCACCGTCCCCTCCGCCTCCGGCCCCACGGCCCTCCGTCCTCCGTCCGCATCCCCTCCACCGCACAAGGGAGCAGCACCATGAGCCAGCCGATCGACTCCGTCACCGCCGGTCACACGCCCGACGAGGAGCCCACCGGGTCCGGCACCCCGGCGTGGTCCTTCGAGACCAAGCAGGTCCACGCGGGCGCCGCACCGGACCCGGCGACCGGCGCCCGGGCGACGCCGATCTACCAGACGTCGTCGTTCGTGTTCCGGGACACCCGGCACGCCGCCGACCTGTTCTCGCTCGCCGAGCCCGGCAACATCTACACCCGCATCCACAACCCGACCCAGGACGTCTTCGAGCAGCGCGTCGCCGCCCTGGAGGGCGGCGTCGCGGCGGTGGCCCTGGCGTCCGGACAGGCGGCGCAGACCCTGGCGCTCCTCACCCTGGCCGGCTCCGGTGACCACATCGTCTCCAGCGCCTCCCTGTACGGAGGCACGTACAACCTGTTCCGGCACACGCTGCCGAGGTTCGGCATCGAGGTGTCCTTCGTCGACGACCCGGACGACCTCGACGCCTGGCGGGCTGCGATCCGGCCCGGCACCAAAGCCCTCTTCGCCGAGACACTGGGCAACCCGCGCGGCAACGTGCTCGACGTCCGGGCCGTGGCGGACGTCGCGCACGGAGCCGGAGTCCCGCTGGTAGTGGACAACACGGTGCCCACGCCGTACCTGCTCCGGCCCATCGAGCACGGCGCCGACGTCGTCGTCCACTCGGCCACCAAATTCCTCGGCGGGCACGGCACCACCATCGGCGGCGTCGTCGTCGACGGCGGGACCTTCGACTTCGGCGCCGGCACCGGGCGCTTCCCCGGCTTCACCGAGCCCGACCCCAGCTACCACGGCCTGCGGTACTGGCCCGCGCTGGGACCCGGCGCCTTCGCCGTGAAGCTCCGGGTCCAGCTGCTGCGCGACCTCGGCCCCGCGCTCTCCCCGCACTCCGCCTTCCTGCTGCTGCAGGGCGTGGAGACGCTCAGCCTGCGCATCGAGCGGCACTCCGCGAACGCCCAGGCCCTGGCCGAATGGCTGGAGCAGCGCGACGAGGTCGCCACCGTCCACTACCCGGGACTGCCTTCCAACCGCTGGTACGACGCCGCCCGGCGCTATCTGCCCCGCGGCGCCGGCGCCGTGCTGGCCTTCGAGCTGCGTGACGGTGCCGAGGCGGGCAGGCGCTTCGTGGACGGGGTCGAACTCTTCAGCCACCTCGCGAACATCGGAGACGTCCGCAGCCTCGTCATCCATCCCGCGTCCACCACGCACAGCCAGCTGGACGAGACGCAGCTGGAGGCCGCCGGCGCCGCACCCGGCCTGGTGCGGCTCTCGGTGGGCATCGAGAACCTCGCCGACCTGAAGGCCGACCTGGAGGCCGGGTTCCGGGCGGCGAAGGGCGCGCTCTGAACGCCGTACCGGCACCTGCGCAGACCCCCCTCCCGCCGGCCTCCGGGGCCTGGCGGGAGGGGGACCCGCCCGGGCGCCGCCGTTGGTACGAGCGCGACACACCGCTCCGTCTCGAAGCGGGCGGCCGGCTGCCCGGCCTGCGCCTCGCCTACGAGACCTGGGGCCGGCTCGCACCGGACCGCTCCAACGCCGTGCTGGTACTGCACGCCCTCACCGGGGACAGCCACGTGGCCGGCCCCGCCGGGCCCGGACACCCGACTCCCGGCTGGTGGGACGGGCTCGTCGGGCCCGGACGGGCGATCGACACGGACCGCTGGTACGTCGTCGCCCCCAATGTCCTCGGCGGCTGCCAGGGCAGTACGGGCCCCGCCTCCGTCCGTCCGGACGGACGGCACTGGGGCGGCGACTTCCCGTTCCTGACCCAGCGCGACCAGGTGGCCGCCGAGGCGGGCCTGGCGGACGCACTGGGCGTCGACCGCTGGGCCCTGGTGGTGGGCGGCTCGATGGGCGGCATGCGGGCACTGGAATGGGCCGTCACACATCCCGAACGGACCGACGCGCTCCTGCTGCTCGCCACGACGGCCGCCGCGAGCGCCGAGCAGATCGCGTGGGCCGACATCCAGCTGCGCGCCATCCGCTCCGACCCGGACTGGCACGGAGGCCACTACCACGCCACCGGCCGGCAGCCGCACACGGGACTCGGTCTCGCCCGGCGTCTCGCCCACGTCACCTACCGCAGCGAGCCGGAACTGCAGACGCGTTTCGGCCGCACCGCCCAGGGCGCGGAGGACCCGTGGTCCGGCGGGCGCTACCAGGTCGCCTCCTATCTCGACCACCACGCCGCCAAGCTGGTGCGCCGCTTCGACGCGGGCAGCTACGTCGTGCTGTGCGAGGCCATGAACAGCCACGACATCGGCCGCGGCCGCGGTGGTGTGCGCGCCGCGCTGAACCGGGTGACCGCCAGGACCCTGGTGGCCGGGGTCGGCTCCGACCGGCTCTATCCGCCGTCCCAGCAGGCGGAGTTGGCCGCGGGCATCGGCACGTCGGACGGCCTGCGGATCATCGAGTCCCCCTACGGCCACGACGGCTTCCTCATCGAGGTGGACCAGGTCGCCGCGCTCGTGGAGGAACTCCTGCCCCGTGCCCGCCGTACCAGCGGGACGTCTGCGGCGCGGGGGAGTACCCGGTGACGACGGCCGGCGGTACGGACCCCGCGTGCGTCCCGGACGGCGAACCGGCGGCACCGTGACCGCCCCGAGGGCGGCTGACCGCGCGGACACCCCCGCCGCCGGCACGGTTCACCGGCGCTCCGCGGGGCACTGGAACCGCGAACAGAGAGGACGGTGCGGTGGCGGACGACGGCAGGGCGAACGCGGAGAGCAGCGGATCCGGCGACGGAACGGCCGGAGAGGAACTGCTGGACGGTATGCGCGTCGACGACCGGCGCCCGGAACGGCCGGTCCTGCTGAACGCCGACGGCAGCCCCGTCGAGACGTGGCGGGAGAACCACCCCTACGACCGCCGGATGGGCAGGGGCGAGTACGAGCGGACCAAACGCGTCCTCCAGATCGAACTGCTGAAGCTGCAGCGCTGGGTGAAGGAGACCGGCCGGCGCATCGTCGTCGTGTGCGAGGGCCGGGACGCGGCCGGCAAGGGCGGCACCATCCAGCGCTTCACCGAACGGCTCAACCCCCGCGGGGCCCGGGTGGTCGCCCTGGAGAAGCCCACCGAACGCGAAGCCGGACAGTGGTACTTCCAGCGCTACGTCGCCCATCTGCCGGCCCGCGGGGAGATCGTCTTCTTCGACCGCTCCTGGTACAACCGGGCCGGCGTCGAACGCGTCATGGGCTTCTGCACGGAAGCCGAGTACCGGCACTTCCTCGAACAGGCCCCGCTGTTCGAGCGACTGCTGACGGACGACGGCATCATGCTGTTCAAGTTCTGGTTCTCCGTGTCGCGCGCCGAACAGCGCACCAGGTTCGCCATACGGCAGGTCGACCCGGTGCGCCGCTGGAAGCTCTCACCGACCGACCTGGCCTCGCTCGACCTCTGGGACGACTACACGACCGCGAAGGTCGACATGTTCCGGGCCACCGACACCGCGCACGCACCGTGGACGGTGGTGAAGAACAACGACAAGCGCCGAGGCCGGCTCGAAGCCATGCGGAGCCTGCTCTACCGCTGCGACTACCCCACCAAGGACGCCGACGCGGTCGGCAAGCCCGACGCCCTGATCGTCGGGGCGGCGGACACCCTGCTGGAACCCGGAGAGGAGCAGACGGACCTCTCCCCGACCCCGCTCACCGGCCACGGCGAGGGCCCGGGGCTGCACCCCGGGAAGGACTGAACCGGGGCGGCCCGCACGCTGAACCGCTCGGACCCGTTCACCCGTTTGAGTGAACGGGACGGGGTATCCGCACGGAAGGGGACGCCGCCCGCCGGGCGGCCGAGAACCGTGAAAGGGGCTCCGCGGTGACCACAGCGGTACGGCAGGGCGGCGGGGGAGGTTCCAGCGGCCTCTACGACGTACTGGAACTGATTCTCGACCGGGGCCTGGTGATCGATGCTTTCGTCCGGGTCTCCCTCGTCGGCATCGAGATCCTGAAGATCGACGTGCGCATCGTGGTGGCCAGCGTCGACACCTATCTCCGCTTCGCCGAGGCGTGCAACCGTCTCGACCTGGAGGCGGGACCGCGCAAACCTGCCGGACTTGCCGAACTGCCGGGACGCGTCAAAGAGTCGGGGGCCCGCGGCGCGACGAAGGGACTTCTGGCCGGGGCCGCCGAAACGATCTCCGACGCCTTCCGGCAGGCCCGCGGGGAGAGACACAACAGGTGAAAGGAGAAGCACGCCCGGCACCGCGGACATCCATGCCGTGCCTGACGGGAATTCACTCACGAGGTAATGTGCGAAGGGGTGGGCCAGGGGGGCTTGAACCATCGGGCCGAGTGCTCGTCACGCAGGTGCGGTCCATGCGCCGGCGGTGTCGCCCTCCCCGGTCCCTTCCGGCTCGTACGGAGCCGGCCCGTCCGCCCCGGCAAGGAGCAGGTGAATTGCCCGAAACCCGAACCACTGTCGTGCCCCCGACACCGGCGCTGCCGACCCAGGCGGAACGCCTGATCGAGCTGGGGCTGCACACACAGGCCGGGATACCGGCCGAGGAGGTCCGCGCCTTCGCCGGACAGCACGCCCACCGGGATGTGGACACCCTGCTGGCGATCCACCCCGGCCGCGTCCCCGCCTCGCTCCTCGCCCCGCTGCTCCGCCACTCCGGCAAACCCGGCTTCGTCGTCACCGACATGCCCGACGTCGACCGCTTCACCCCTCAGGGACTGGACCTGCCGGACTCCCCGCTCTACGTGGTCACCGGCGTCGACAGGGGCGACCACATGGCCAACTGGAGCCCGGAGGAAGCACTGCCCGCGCTCACCGGAGCGAACCGCACCCCACTGGTGCTCACCGAAGGCATCCACTGGGTGCTCCAGCAGCCGGCGGTGCTCGAGCGCAACCGCTGCTTCATGACCATCGGTTCGCGGCTGCGCAAGGCGAACGGCGCGTACGACGCCCGGACCCCCGCGATCTGGATCAGCAACGGCACCGGCCGGGACGGCCGTGACAGGCGCAACGCCCCGAAGGTCGGCTGGTGCTGGTGGGGCAATCGCCACACCTGGCTGGGCTTCGCGTCCGCCGCGGGCCGCGAAAGCTGACGGAGGACGGCCGGCCACCGGTGGCCGTGCGGCGCACCGCGCGCTTCACGGTCACCGGTCCGCGAGGCCACCCCGCTCCTGCCCGGCGGCACCGGAGGGCGCCGGATCCACCGGCGGGCACTCCCGCACGACATCGGGGCGGGTGGTGGTGTGCCGGAGCAGGAGACGCATCTCGTCACCGGCCTCCGGGGGCGTCTCCGTACTCACCAGCAGGACGGACTCCATCAGGTGAGGAGGCTCGGCGAAGCGGCAGCGCTGCCCGTCCCACACGAAGGGCGACAGATGCATGTTCAAGGACGCGTACCCGATGCCCGCGACATGCCGGAGACGTTCCCGCACGCCCTGCAGTGTCCTGGGCGCCTTGAGCCCCACCCCGTGCGAGACCCCGCCGGCCGCGGTGACCCGGAACCGCCGCTCGGCCCCCCGCCTGCCGAACCGGCCCGGACGCGGGCGGCCGTCCAGAGGTGTGACGTCGAGGACGTCGCTGCTGTACCGGGTCGCCTTCGGGTCCCCCAGCCACAGCCGCGTTCCCGCACGCAGCCGGAAGTCGGTGCCGGGGAACTCCGTGTGCAGCGTGGCCACCTCCTCGGCCGACAGATGACTGACGAACAGGGTGCGGACCGGCATCCTGGCCCGGACCAGATGCCGCATCCACGCGCTGACCTCCTCGATCCCGCCGCTGCCGGGGTGGCGCCGCAACGGCAGGTGCAGGGAGAAGCCCTCGAACTCCCAGGCCCCCATGGCAGCCCGTACGGCCGGCAGTTCGTCCGGTGCGATCCCGTGCCGCCGCATCGACGAGGCCAGCTTGACGACCACTCTGCGGCCCCGGAGCCCGTCGTGGCCGTGGGGGGAGGACACGACCCGGACGATCCGGTCGGATGCCGGAGCGGGCGTCTCGCCTGCCTGGTGGGGCACGAGCACCATCAGGTCACCGGAGAAGGACCGCTGGGC
This sequence comes from Streptomyces sp. NPDC006384, assembly GCF_042870695.1. Taxonomy (NCBI): domain Bacteria; kingdom Bacillati; phylum Actinomycetota; class Actinomycetes; order Kitasatosporales; family Streptomycetaceae; genus Streptomyces; species Streptomyces sp. NPDC006384. The sequence goes on along the minus strand of NZ_JBIAHR010000034.1, from coordinate 17,650 downwards.
CCGCTCGGCCTCCCCGGTGGTGCCGACGGCCAGCAGCGGCACGTCCAGCGCGGCCGCCCGGCGCACGAGCAGGTCCTGGCCGAAGCCGTACCCGTCGCCCTTGCAGACGGGAACCAGTCCCGGGAACTCCGCCGCCACCCGCTGCTGGTGTCGCTGCCATCGCACGGTGTCGATGGTGAGTACGAGCGGCACAGGACACCCTCCGTGTACATCGGTTTCCTGCGGCCGGCACAGCCGCCCCCGCCGCGGACGCCGGGACGGCCGTTCCAGCCGGACAGGACGTGCTCGTCACGGCCGAGGCAGCCGGTCGTCCCGCATTCCTGACCGGCCGGCCGCGCATTCCCGGAAAGCACGCCTCGTCGGCGAGCCGGCCGTTCACGGATGCTACCGGTGCGGCGCAGCCGCCTCGGCGGCGGGGCAGCGGCCGAGCGAACCCCGCACGACGACGGTGCCGACGGCACGGACGGGCAACCCGGGCGGCACAACGGCGATGAGGGCCGGAGGCCACCCGGGCGGACTGCCGCCCCGGCTCGTCCACGCGTCCGTGACCTCGATCGTGACCATCCCGGCCAGGCCCGCGACGTACGTGGACGGGAGCAGGGCGACGCCGAGGCCCGCGCCGACCGGACGGGCCAGGCAGTCCGCGTTGGTCACCTCGCTCTCCCCTTGGCCGACCTGCTCGACGAGCTCATCGCTCGCTCCCACACGGAGACTGCTCCGGGCCTTCGGATGACGCCGGTGGAAGTCTTCAAGGGCGTTCGGCACGTCCACGGCGGCGACGGTGGGGAACAGCCCCACCGCGAGGCGCCCGCGCACCTCCCCGACAACCGCCGCGACTTCGGCGGCGGCCCGCTCCGCCGAGTCCAGACACTGGCGGGCGGCGGGACCGCTTACGGCGGAACGGCTCCGTCCGGTATTTCGGGAGGGCGACGCCTGGTCCATCGGCGTGTGGTGACCAGCCGCACCCGGACGAATCGGCCGACGACGGTGCCCGTCTCCCGGCCGCTGCCTGACCGTCCGGCCCGGGCCCACTGAGGTGATGCCCTGTGAGCAGGACGTGCGGTGGCCAGCGTTTCTGCTTCGCTCCGTCTGTCCCGGCCAGGATGATCCGTCGTACGGCGCGGCAGCACACAGCCGCCCGTGCGTCCGTTGCTCACCGAAGGAGACAGTTCATGGCCACCGGCACGGTCAAGTGGTTCAACGCGGAAAAGGGATTCGGCTTCATCGAGCAGGATGGCGGTGGGCCGGATGTGTTCGTCCATTACTCGGCCATCGCCGGTGGCGGTTACCGGGAACTCGACGAGGGCCAGAAGGTCCGCTTCGACGTCACCCAGGGGGACAAGGGTCCGCAGGCCGAGAACGTCACCCCGGCCTGAAGGAGGACAGGCACGCCCATGGGCTGACGCCGTCGTGACGCCGCCCGCAGGACGGCCGGCCAGGTCCGGCCTGCCGAACAGGGCGGCGTCACCGGAAGGGGAGCCGGCCGACGACCTGGTTCAGCTCGCCTTCCGGAGACGGCGTCGACCGGGGGACACCCCGGCGCTCTCGTAGAGGTGCGCCGGCGCGGGGGCGCTCTGCTGCACCCCGCCCGGACCGATCGCGGCCATGGCCTCACTCTCTCACTGCTCGACGACCACTCCGTCGCTCAGCTCCAGCACCCGGTCGGCCAGACCGAGGAGCTGGGGGTCGTGGGTGGCGACGAGGGCCGCGACGCCCTCGCTGCGCACCACGGCCCGCAGCAGTTCCATCACCGCCAGGCCGGTGGCGGCGTCGAGCTGCCCGGTCGGCTCGTCGGCGAGGAGCAGGGCCGGGCGGTTGGCGAGGGCCCGGGCGATGGCGACCCGCTGCTGCTGGCCGCCGGACAGTTCGGCGGGCCGCTGCGCCTCGTGTCCGGCCAGGCCCACCAGGGCCAGCAGCAACGCCACCCGTTCCTCCCGTTCGCGCACCTCGGCCCGGCGCAGCCGCAGCGGCACGCCCACGTTCTCGGCGGCGGTGAGGATCGGGATGAGCCCGAACGACTGGAAGACGAACCCGATCCGGTCGCGGCGCAGTGCGAGCAGTCCGTTCTCGTCCAGCGTCGACAGGTCGGTACCGTCCACGACCACGCGGCCGCCCTGCGGGGAGTCCAGGCCGCCGATCAGATGCAGCAGCGTGGTCTTGCCCGAGCCCGAACGGCCCTTGAGGGCGACGAGTTCACCGCGCCGGACGGCGAACGAGACCCCGCGCAGGGCGTGCACGGCGGCGGCGCCCGTGCCGTAGGAGTGGTGCACGTCCTCGACCCGGAGCATCGGCTCGCCGGACGGGTCGCCGGCAAGGGCGGCGCCGGTTCCCGGGCTGGTGTTCTCGGTCATCACCGCATCCCATACGGAACCGTCCGGATGGTCAAGAGCACAAGGCCCCTGCTTCGAACGCATGTACCGAACCGTCGACTCCGTGATATGCATGGCGGATTCCGGGAGGGAGCAGGTCGGCCGACGGGGTGGGGGAACAGTGACAGGCTTGGTGCTGCTGCGTCTGCGCGCGCATCGGCTGCTGATCGTCGCCGCCCTGCTCGCTGCACTGCTGACCACCTCGGTGCTCGCCACCCTCGCGGCCTTCTCCGACTCCGTCGGTGACGCCGCGCTGCGCTCCACGCTGGACGACCGGTCCAAGTCCTCCGCCTCCTTCGTGGTCGAGGCGGACGTGCCCCGGCAGAGGCGGGACGCGGCGCAGCGTGCCGTGGAGCGCGGGGCGCGCGAGGCGTTCGACGGACTCCCGGTGACCGTGCGGCGGCTGGAGCGGTCCGGGCCGTACGCTCTGCCACGTTCGCTGCAGAGCGCGGACGCCCGTGCCGGACAGCCCGATCTGACGCTGCTCGCCGCCCTGGACCGGTCCCGGGTCGAGCTGGTCGCGGGCACGCTGCCCGGCCCGGCGCCGACCTCCCGGACCGGCACCGTGCCCGTCGCCGTGCCGGAGCCGGCCGCTCACCGGCTGAAGCTGCGGCCCGGGGCGCACCTGACCCTCACCGACCGGCTGGGCGGCGAGCCGGTACGCGTACGGGTGACCGGCGTGTACCGGGTGGCCGACGGCTTCGACCCGTACTGGCAGGCCGACACGCTCGGCGGCCAGGGGGTGCGCACGGTCGCCTTCACCACGTACGGGCCGCTGCTGGCCGACGCGGCGGTGCTCGCCTCGGGCCGCGTCACGACGGGCGGCACCGGCTGGGTCGCGACGGCCGACCACCGCGAACTGACCACCGGCTCTCTCGACGCCCTGCGTGCGGCGACCGTGCGGGCGGCCGCCCAGCTGCGCGAGGAGGCCGCCCTGGGCGGCTCGGCGACCGTGCGCACCAAGCTCCCCGAGGTCCTCGACCGCACCGAGCGGGCCCTGCTGGTCTCCCGCTCCACCCTGCTGATCGTCTCCCTGCAACTGGTGCTGCTCGCCGGTTACGCGCTGCTGCTGGTGGCCCGGCTGCTGAGCAGCGAACGGGCGGGCGAGACGCAGCTGTTGCGGGCCCGGGGCGCCTCGCGGGGCCGGATCGCGGCGCTGGCCGGACTGGAGGCGCTGCTGCTGGCGGTGCCCGCCGCGGTGTGCGCCGCGCTGCTGTCGGGGCCGCTGGCCCGGCTGCTCGCCGGGTGGTCCTCGCTCGACCGGATCGGCCTGCGGCTCGGCACCGCCCCGTCGGGCGGGGTCTGGCTGGTCGCGGGCGGGGTCGCGCTGATGTGCGCGGTGGCAGTGGTGGCGCCCGTGCTGACGGGGGCGATGGAGGCGCCCGCGCGGCTGCGGCGGGCCCGGGCGGCGACATCGGCCGCCCCGGTGCGCGCGGGCGCGGACCTCGCGCTGCTGCTGATCGCGGGCGTGGCTTACTGGCAGCTGCAGCGGCAGACCGGTGCGGCGGACGGCGGGGTGATCGGCCGGGACCGGGCCGGGCGGCTGGGCATGGATCCGCTGCTGGTCGTGGCGCCCGCGCTGGCGCTGCTGGCGGGCACGGTACTGACCCTGCGGGCGCTGCCGTTCGCGGCGCGGCTCGCGGAGCGGCGGTCGGCGAGCGGACGCGGGCTCCCGGCGGCGCTGGCGGGCTGGCAGTTCAGCCGGCGTCCGCTGCGCGGCGCGGGTCCGGTGCTGCTGCTGATCGTCGCCGTGGCGACCGGGATGCTGGCCATCGGGCACGGCGCGTCCTGGGACCGGTCGCAGGACGACCAGGCCGACTTCCGCACGGGCGCCGCCGTCCGGGTCCTGGACCACCGGCCGGGCAGCCCCGGACAGACCGGGCTCTACGCGGCACTGCCCGGGGCCCGCGAGGCCGCCCCCGCGCACCGCACCGCACTGAGCCTGTCCGGGAACCGCGAGGCGACGGTCCTCGCGCTGGACACCTCCCGCGCCGGGGAGGGGATGCTGATGCGCGGCGACCTCGCCGACGAGCCCCCGAGCGAGCTGCTGCGGACCCTGGCCCCGCCCCCGACCGACGAGAACCGGGCCGTGCGGCTTCCCGACGGCACCCGGCTCCTCGCCCTGGACGTGCGGATCACCGACGAGCGGGCCCGCACGAAACGCTCCCCCTCGGGCCGCGCGCCCCTGCTGACGGTGGTCGTCGAGGACGGGTACGGCATCGCCTACCGGCTGGGCGCCGGGAACGTCCCGGTCGACGGCCGGGTCCACCGCGTCACGCTGGAACTGGACCGGACGGCGACGGGCCGCCGCGCCGCGCCGGCCGGACCGCTGCGGCTGACCGGACTGCAGCTCGACGACACCGTCCCCGCCGACCGCGCCGAACAGCACCGCTTCACCGTCGAACGGCTGCTCGCCACGGGTCCCGACGGCTCTGCGCGCACCGTGCGGGTGCCCCCGGGGACCCGCTGGCAGGGCGGCCGGACCGTGACCCGCAACGGCGAGGTCCTCTCCCGCACCCCCGCCGAACCGGCCGCGTCGGACACCGCGCCGCTTTCCCTGTCGTACGAGACCGGCGCCGCCGGTGACGACGGGTACGACGCGGTGCCGGCATGGACCGTGCGGGCCGACACCACCGGGGCCCGGGCGCCGCGCACCCTTGCTGCCGTGGCCACGCGGGACTTCCTGCGGGCCTCGGGGGCGGCGCCCGGCGACACCGTCGACGTCCCGCTGTCCGGGGAGCAGGTACGGGTGCGGATCGTCCGGGCGGTGCACGAACTGCCCACCACCGCCACCGACACGGCCGGGCAGAGCGGGGCCGGCGGGGCGCTGCTGCTCGATCTGCGGGCCGTCGACGCCCTGCTGGCCCAGCGGGGCACCACGCCGCTCACGCCCACCGAGTGGTGGGTGAGCGCCGAGCCGGGCAAGGCCGCCGAGGTGGCCGCGGCACTGCGGGCGCGTCCCGACCTGGAGGCGCAGCAGGTCCTGGTGCGCGACGAGACCGCGGCGGATCTGCTGCGCGATCCGCTGGGTGCCGGACCGCGTTCGGCACTGACGGCGGTGGCGGTGGCAGCCGTGGCCCTGGCCGCCGGGGGCTTCGCGGTGAGCGCCGCCGGGGCGCGGCGGGAACGGACGGCGGAGTTCGCGGTGCTGCGCGCCCTGGGCACACCCCGCCGGGACCTCGCCCGGCTCGTCGCGACGGAACAGAGCCTGCTCATCGGGGTCGGTCTGCTGGCCGGGCTCGCGCTGGGCACGGTTCTGACCCGGGCCGTGGTGCCGCTGATCGTGCTGACGTCCGGGGCCGCGCGGCCCGTCCCGCCCGTCCTCGTGGAACTGCCGGTGGGGCAGGTGGCCCTGCTCGTCGCCGGAATGGCCGCTCCGCTGGTGCTGATCACGGCCGCGGCAGCGCTGCCGCGCGCCGAGCCGGCGGTCGCGCTGCGCCACCAGGGGGAGGACTGACATGCGGTCGGACACGCGCGACGCGGGTGCCTCCTGGGTGCGGACCCGGCTGCGGACCGCGCCCTGGGCCACCGCCGCCTTCGGGGTGCTGGTGCTGGTCACGGCCTTCCTCGCGGCGGTGCTGCCCCGGGCCGTGGAGGCGTACGAGACGCACGGGCTGCGTGAGGCCGTGGCCTTTGCCGCCCCCGAGTCGACCGTACTGGAGCTGAAGACGGCACAGCCCGGCCTGGAACAGCCGGAGCAGGCCCGGGAGGACGAGGTCCGGCCGGAGGCGCTCGCCGCGGTGGACGCCCGGGCACAGGCGCTGCTGCCCGAACCGCTGCGGGTGGACCGGGCCCAGTCGGCGCACGGGGTGAGGACCGGGAAGAGCCTGCAGGCCCTGGACCCGTGGCTGCCCCGGCCGGACGGGCTGCCGCCCCGGTTCACCCTGCTCGCGCAGTCCGGGGCGGCCGGGCACGCCACGGTGCGCGAGGGGCGGCTGCCCGCCGCCGACGGACCGGTGAGCGTGGACACCAGGACGGTGGAAGGCGCCGTGACCGCCGAGACGGCCCGGACGCTGCGGCTGCGCACCGGCTCCACACTCACCCTGGCCGGATTCCCGGACCGGCCGCTGACCGTCCGGATCACCGGTGTGCTCCAGCCCCGGCAACCGGAACGCGCCTACTGGTCGGCGGAGCCGATCCTGCGTACACCGGCCCTGGCGAGCGACGGCGGCCGTCCGCCGCAGTTCTACTGGGAGGCGGGCCTCCTGCTGGCACCGGAGGCAGCCCCGGCACTGCTCGGCGGGCAGACCGAGCCGGAGCGGTACTGGCGGTTCGCGCCCGCGACGCAGAACCTGACGGCGGCGGACACCGAGGCGCTGGCCGACCGGGTTGCGTCCCTGGAGGACGGGCCGGGACTGGTGCGCATGCGGGGGGCCGCCGGTCCGACGGCGCAGCTGTCCACCGGCCTGGAGGAGGTCGTGGGCGGATATGCGCGGACCCGGGACGCGATCACGCCCGTGGTCGCCGTCGGGGCCGTCGGGATCGCCGCGGTCGCCGTGATCGTCCTGGTGATGAGCGGTGGTCTGGCCGCCGCCCGCCGGGACACCGAGCTGGCCCTGCTGCGGGCCCGGGGCGGTTCCCTGACCGGGATCGGCGGGCGGTTGCTGGCCGAGAGCGCGGTACCGGCACTCCCGGCCGCCGCCTGCGGACTGCTGCTGGCGCTGCTCGCCGTGGACGAGGCCCGGCTGCTGCCGTCCGTGCTCGGGGCGGGCGCCGTGGCCCTGTTCGCCTGCGCCGCGCTGCCGGTGCGCGCGGTGGCGGCCCACCGCAGGCCGCGCACACACCCGGAGCGCGGCGACCTCACGCACGCCAGGCCCGGCGGCCGCCGGACGGTCGCCGAACTGACCCTGCTGGTGCTGGCCGCGGGCTCGGTGGCGGCTCTGCGCCGCCGGGGCACCGGGGGAACGGCCGATCTGCTGGTGAGCGCCGCCCCGGTGCTCCTCGGACTGGTCGCCGCGCTGGTCCTCGTCCGGCTGTATCCGCTGCCCCTGCGGTGGGCCGCCGGCCCGGCCGGGCGGCTGCGCGGGGCGGTGGGGTTCCTGGCGCTGGCCCGGGCGGGCCGCTCACCGGCGGCGGTCGCCGCGCTGCCGCTGCTCGCCCTGCTGACGGCCCTGACGACGGCCGCGTTCGGCGGGTCGGTGCTGAGCGGGACGGCCGACGCCCGGGACCGGGCCGCGCTGCTGCGGACGGGCGCGGACGCACGGGTGGACACGGCCGGCGACACGGCGCTCCCGGCGGGACTGGAACGGGCGGTACGGGACGTGCCGGGCGTACGGGACGTGGTGACCGTGGGCGTCTCGTACGCCTCGGAGCACGTGTCGGAGGACAAACGGACGCTGACGGTGATCGCCGTCGAACCGGACGCCTACGCGGCACTGGCCCGGCACACGGGCCTCGGCGGCTTCACCGCCGACCGGCTGGCGACCGGGGACGGGACACTCGGCGCCGTCGCCTCCCCCGGAGTCGCCGAACGGCTCGGGCGCGCACCGCGCCGGATCGGGGCGGACGGCGGACCCGTCACCGTACGGATCACCGCCGTGCGGCCGCGCACACCGGCGGTCCCGGACGGCGACTTCCTGCTGGTCGACGCGGCCGGCCTGCCCCGCTCCGACGGCGCCACGTCCCTGCTGGCGACCGGCCCCGGCCTCGACGGGGCCGCGCTGCGGGAGGCGGTGCGCGGCACGGGGACCCAACTGTCGGTCACCCTGCGCAGCGAGGAACGCGCGGCGCTGTCCGACTCGCCGCTGCAGTCCGGCGCCGAACGGATCTACCTGTGGGCCGTCGCCGCGAGCACCGGCTACGCCCTGCTGTCCCTGGTGCTCGGCATGGCACGGACCGCACCGGAGAGGGCGGCCCTGCTGGCCCGGCTGCGCACCCTGGGCATGACGACCCGCCAGGGACGGCGGCTGCTGGCCCTGGAGGCGCTGCCCCTGGCCCTGCTCGCGGCCGGCGGGGGCATGGCCGTGGGCTGGGCGGCGGTCCGGCTGCTCGCACCCGGCATCGACCTGGACCGCCTCGCCCTCGCCGACGCGTACGGGGTCACGGTGCCGGGCGGTGCCGTGCTGCGGGCCGACCTGTGGTCGCTGGCCCTGCCCGCGGCGGGCACGCTGCTGCTGGCGGGAGCGGTGGCCGTGGCACAGGCCTGGTGGGCGGGGCGCCGCACACCGATCACCCACCTCAGGGCAGGAGACTTGCGATGAGCGCTACGGCACGGTCGCTCGCGGAGCTGGAACAGCGGGCGGCACACCACCGCGACCGGCCCGCCTACGGACACGACGCCCTGATCGCCTGCGACCGGCTGGTGCGGATCTTCAGCCAGCGCGGCGGCGGGGACGCCGTGGAGGTGCAGGCTCTGCAGGGACTCGATCTGCTGGTGCGCGAAGGCGAGTTGATGGCACTGGTCGGGGCGTCCGGCAGCGGCAAGTCGACACTGATGAACATCCTGGCGGGCCTGGACGTGCCGACCGCCGGGACGGCGCGGGTCGCGGGCCGCGACCTGCTCGCGATGGACGCGAAGGCGCGCCTGCGCTACCGCCGCGAGGTGGTCGGCTTCGTGTGGCAGCAGACGGCCCGCAACCTGCTGCCGTACATGACGGCGGCACAGAACGTCGTCCTGCCGATGCAGCTGGCCGGGCGTCCGCGCCGTCAACGGGCAGGACGCGCGGAGGAGCTGCTGTCACTGCTCGGGGTCGCCGACTGCCGGGACCGGAGGCCGCAGCAGATGTCGGGCGGCCAGCAGCAGCGGGTGGCGATCGCCGTCGCCCTGGCCAACGACCCGGCCGTCCTGCTCGCCGACGAGCCGACGGGCGAGCTGGACTCGGCGACCGGGCAGCAGGTCTTCGCGGCGTTCCGCCGGGCCAACGAGGAACTGGGCACGACGATCGTGGTCGTCACGCACGACCAGGCGGTCGCCGACGAGGTCCGCCGCACGGTGGCGATCCGCGACGGCCGCACGTCCACGGAGGTGCTGCGCCGCACCGAGGTCGACGCGGCGGGCCAGGAATCCATGGTGGCCCGTGAGTACGCGATGCTCGACCGGGCCGGCCGGCTGCAGCTGCCGTCCGAGTACACGGCGGCCCTGGACATGCGGGACCGGGTGCTGCTGGAGCTGGAGGAGGACCACATCCAGGTCCGGCCGGACGACAGCCGCAGCGAGGACGGCTGAGGCCCGGGGCGAGGACGGCCTCGGTATTTCTCGCGGCTCAGCTCGACGTGCTGACCACTGAGAGACCGAGAACGGCGCAACGATCGACCGGGGCCGGCCGCCCCAGAGGTGGAACGGCCGGGGCCGGCTCCCTCAGTGGGGAGCCGGCCCTTGGCACGAGGCGGTGATGGTGCTGAGTCGAACGGTGGCCGGGCTGCCGGTCACTTCTGCGGATCGAGCACGACGGGCAGTTCCGCCAGGCCCCGGAAAGCCGGGAAGGGGACTTCCAGCCACTTCGGCCCGGCTTCGGGAGCGGCCAGAGCGATCCCGGGGAACCGGCCGAACAGACTGGTGAGAGCCAGTTGCATCTCCAACCGTGCCAGTGGTGCGCCCAGGCAGTAGTGGACGCCGTGGCCGAAGCCCAGGTGCGCGCTTCCCGGCCGGCTCACGTCGAATTCGTCCGGGGCGTCGAACTTCCGAGGGTCGCGATTGGCCGAGAGGAGCGAGATCTGCACCAGTGCACCCTTGGGGATCCGCGTACCGCCGATCTCCACGTCCTCGGTCGCGAACCGGAACGTAGCGCTCTCCACCGACCCGTCGTAACGCACCACTTCTTCCACCGCGGGGCCGACCAGTTCCGGGTTCTCCCGAACGGCGCGCAGCTGTGCGGGATTGGCCAGAAGGTGGTAGACGGCGTTGCCGATGAGGTACGCGGTCGTCTTGTGGCCGGCGAACATCAGCAGGAACGCCGTCGAGATCAACTCGCTCTCCGTGAGACCACCGTCCTTGTCCTGGGCCTCGGTGAGCGCGCTGAGCAGGTCGTCACCGGGATGTGCGCGCTTGCGCGCGACGAGATCGGTGAAGTAGGCGTGCAGATCCTCTTCCGCCTTCTGCTGAGCCTGTTTGGCTTCCTTGCTGAAGCCTGTCTGCGCCACTGTGGTGGACAGATGCTGCATGTGAGCCCGTTCCTCGGGCGGCACACCGAGCAGTTCGCAGATCACGGTGATCGGCAGCGGGAACGCGAACGCGGGCAGCAGGTCCAGCGGTTCACGGGTGGGGCACGCGTCGAGGAGCTGGTCGACGATCGCCTGGATCTTCGGCTGCAGCGCCTCGACGCGGCGCGGGGTGAACTCGGCGCTGACGAGTTTGCGCAGCCGGGTGTGTTTGGGCGCGTCGGCGTTGAGCATGTTGTCGTCCAGCGAGACCGACGAGTCACCGAAGATCCTCCGGTAGGCGTCCATGGCCCCGTACATGTCCTTGCCCAGCCGGGGGTCGGAGAGTGCGGCCCGGGCGTCCTCGTACCGTGTGATCAGGTACGTCTCGATGCCGTGCGGCGGCTTCATCGGACAGACGGGCGCCGTGTCCCGGAGGGCGGCGTAGACCGGGTGCGGGTTGCGCCGGAAGTCCGCCGTGCACTTCTCGGCTGTGGCGACGGGGTCCTGCGTGGTGGTCACGGGCGGCTCCCGAGGTCGAAGAGGGCCTCGGCGTTGCCGCCGAGGATGAGCTGCTGGGACGCCTTGTCCAGGGGCAGCTTCTCGATCATGCGGATGAGGTCCCCCAGCGGCGCGGACAACGGCGGCGAGTCGCTGCCGAACAGCATCCGCTCGGGTCCGAGGACTTCCGCGTTGAGGCTCAGATGCGCGGGGCTGGACGGGCTGGTGTCGACGTACATGCGCTGCAGGGCCGCGGCAGGATCGGCCGACGGCGTGACGGAGGGCGGCGCGGCAGGGGCCGCAGGCCGGGCGTCCGGGGCGGCGGAAGGCGGTGCTCCGCCGCTCCAGTGCCGAGGGCTCGCCGCCGTCTGCAGGCGTTCCGGCAGCAGCGCCATCGCACCGCCGCCGGTCGCGCCGATCAGCCGCAGGTCCGGGTACTTGTCCAGCCATCCCGCGAACGCGATCATGGCCATGCCCAGGGTGACGTCGCCGAACCGGCCGATCTGCTCGACGAAGCCCATGGTGTCGACCTTCTCCGTGCCGACCGGTTCGGCCGGCGCGTGCACCAGGACCGGAACCCCCGCCTCCGCGGCCAGCGCGAAGAAGGAGTCCGCACGCGGCGAGCCGAGCAGCTCGCCGTGCACGCTGGACGTGGTGATCAGACCGACGAACGCGGGGTCCTCCAGAGTCTCCCGCACCCCTTCCAGGTGATCGTCGTCACCGAACGGGTTGGCGTAGACATACCCGCGCAACTGGTCCGGGAACTGGGAGATCAGACCCGACATCCAGGCGTGGAAGCCACGCAGCCGGTCGCGCGGCTGCTTGTAGTTGTCCACGCCCGGGACCCGCGCCATCGCGCCGGCGCCCACCGGACTGCCGATGATGGTGAGGTCGATCCCGGCCTCGGCGCGGGCCGCGAGCATGCCGTCGACGTCGGTCAGGCTCGGAGGCATGGGGAAACGGCCGGCCGCCTGAGGCGGGGACAGATGCCCGTGGATGTCGATGATCATGCGTGGATTCCCGATTCCCGTGTGACTGCGCGGATCACCGCGGCACAGTCCTCGTCGCCGAGCCCCTGCTCGGTGGCACGGGCGTGGGTCTGCGCGGCTGCGGTGGTGAGCGGAAGACGCAGGCCTGCCGCGGCCGCCTGCTCCGTGGCGAGCATGAGGTCCTTCGCCATCAGGCGCAGCCGGAAGTCCGGCTCGTCGAAACGCCCGCTGGCCAGGCGCCGCGACTTGAACGACATGACCGGCGAGGCGAAACCGCTGCCCGCGATCGCCTTGAGGACGAGCTGTTTGTCGAGGCCACAGGCGGCCGCCAGTTCGGCGGCCTCGGCCATGGCCTGCACCTCTATCCCCATGAGGAGATTGAGGAGCAGCTTCATCCGCATGCCGGAGCCGAGTGCGCCCAGATGGACGACCTCCTTGCCCAGCATCTCCAGCAGGGGCCGGCCGGCGCTGAAGACCCGCTCCTCGCCGCCGACGAACAACCGCAGTTCGCCGTTGTGAGCATGGTCACGGTTGCCGAGCATGCCGACGTCCATGACGGAGGGCACGTCGTCCGCGAGACGGATGACTTCCTCGGGAGCGACAGTGCTGGCGCAGATCAGTGCGCCGGGGTAGGTGCCTCTGGACAGCACACCGTCCGGGCCGCGCAACACGGTTCTGAGGGCATCTCCGTCGGCGACGGCGCAGATGACGGCGCTCGTGCCTTCGGCGGCTTCACTGGGGCGGTCGGCACCTACGGCACCGGCCCGGACGAGTGGTTCGGCCCGCTCGGAGGTACGGTTCCACACCCGCACGGACATGCCTTGCGCGAGCAGGCGTGAGGCGAGGCCGGAACCCATCGTGCCGAGGCCGAGAACGGCGACGGGACCGTCGGTGGTGTGCGTCATGACTTCTCCTTCACGGTCTCCTTGACGACCCGGAACCGCAGCGACTGCGTCGAGTCGACCCAATTGCGGAGCGGAGCCACCAGTTCCTGGTGGTCATCGCTCTGCTGCCAGGCGAAGAAGTGTTCGGGGGACTCCCACTCGCTGGTGATCACCCACTGGCGGGAGCCGTCGACAGGCTCTCCCAGCCGCTCGACGATGTGCCCGGGGGTACGAGCGACGGATTTCCGCATCTGCTCGTACATCTCCAGGAACCCTTGCTCGCCGCCCTCGATCACACGGACCGCGAACACGACGGACAGCCTCTCGGCCGTCTGGCTGCTCTGAACAGTGCCCATGTCTCCTCCTGATGGTGAGATCCGGCAGGACACGCTTTCCAAGGACTCATGGGCTCAGTGACGACGCAACTCCAACGGGTGCACGGCCCAGGTGGGAGAAGGGTCGTGCTCTGTCATCTACTCCGTCCGGGTGTATCGGGAAGAAGCCCGGACGAGACCGGTTCGCACGCGCACGTGAGGACAGTGGACCGACGGTCCGCGGCTGTTCCTGGCGCGGGCCGACCCCCTTCGGCACGACGCCGATGCGCCCGCCCGAACCGGCCGAGTACGTGCCGTGGCGCCCCGGCGCCTGCTTCACCGACCCTGCGATGAGTTCCTGCGACGGGCCGGGCATCCTCCCCGTGCCTTGTTCTGCGCATCGGGTGAAGCAGAAGCGGCCTGGAGCGGTTGGCCGCAGGCGGGACGGGGGTTGTTGGGGGTTCTAGAATCTGTGGTATGGCGGTACGGCTTGTACAGATCAACATGAAGGCCCAGGACGACTCAGCGCTCGGCCGATTCTGGGCGGAGGCGCTCGGCTGGGGTACAGACAGCGAGGGGCCTGGTGTGACCAACCTCGAACCTGTGGGCTTCTCCTACCCCGATCCTGTAGCTGTCTGCATCGACATCATCGCCCGCCCGGAACCGAAGACGGTGAAGAACAGGGTGCATCTTGACCTGGCCACCACCTCGGCTGAGCACCAGGCGGAACTGGTCGCGCGTCTGAAGGATCTCGGCGCGACGCTCGCCGACGTGGGCCAGGGCGACGTCCCGTGGACGGTCATGGCCGACCCGGAGGGCAACGAGTTCTGCGTCCTGGAGCCCCGCCCGGTCTACCAGGACACCGGGCCGATCGCCGCGGTGGTCGTCGACTGCACTGATCCACGAGAAATGGCCCGGTTCTGGGGCGAGGCGATGGACTGGACACTGCACGAGGTCACCGACGACCACGCGACCATGCGCTCCGCCAAAAATGTCGGCCCCTACCTGGAGTTCCTCCGCACCCCGGACACCAAGAGCGTATGGAATCGTGTCCACCTCGACGTCAGCCCGTACCCCGGTGACGATCCGGCAGCGGAGGAGGCCCGGTTGCGTGCTCTGGGCGCCACCGACCCCGGCATCGACCAGTCCACCATCTCCTGGACCATCCTGACCGACCCGGAAGGCAACGAGTTCTGCCTCCTCTCCCCTCGCTGATCTCGGACAACGTCTCCGGCGGCATCATGTCCAGCGCATGCCGATCGCGGACAGCAGCTCCACCCGTTCTGGTGGCAGGGTTGCGGCTCTGCTGCGTTGGTTGCTGATCCATGCGCCCAGTTTCAGCTCCCGTACCTTTTGGTTTTCGCCGCTGCCGCTCTTCCCGTCGCTGCTGACGGTGATGCGTTCGGTGTGTTTTCTGGGTACGCGGAGGTGTCCTTCGCGCTGGTAGTACTGCTTGGCGGCCTGGTAGTTCATGGTCCATTTGTCGGCCTGTGTGCGGTGCGGTTTGGGTTTCTCGTCCTCGGTCGGGGGCTCGATCCGGAGGATGTGTTCGCACAGCCATTGCTGGACGGTGGTGAGTTTGTCCCAGCCGTACCGGACCGTGCGGACCCACCGTCCGAGGTCTTCGCCTTGGTGTACGACGTCGCCCGCCTCGGTGGGCAGCGGGTGGCCGGCTTTGAGGTGGAGCCGGACGAGGTGGAAGCAGCGTTGCCATGCCACGGGCCAGGTGGGGCACCAGGATGGGTCGATGTCCTCCAGCTGCTTGTGCCGCTCCTGCGACAGCGCGCCGGACCGGGACTCCACCGGCAGCCCTTCGGCCTGGCGCTGCTCGAGCTCCAGAGCGCGCCGGGCGGCGGCGCGGGCGTTCTTCAGCCAGATGCCTACCCGGTAGCCCTGGTAGGTGGCGTCGGTCGGGGCCAGCAGGTGCCCGTGCTCCTTGGCCCATCCGCGCGCGGCCGCGAGGCCTTCCTCCCACGCGACGTCGAAGTGCGACCACACCATGCCGAGTTTCTCCAGCTGCGCGACGCGGTCGGCGTCCATGTCGTCGCGGGCGTAGAATCGCCGGTTGTCGGCGATCCACTGCCCGAGTGGGAAATCGGCGAGCGCAGCCGGCCACCCCTCGCCCTCGTCCTCGGCCTTCACCGCCTGGTCCTGGCCGCCGGGCACCCGGAACGTGAACGGCACCTTCAAGTCGCCGTGGAGCCGGTGGTAGATGACGGCGGCCTCCACCCCGCGCCGCCAGTGCGCGTGTTCGGGGTTGAGGACCCGCAGGTTGATGAACGCCGCCAGCTGCGCCGGGTCACGCGGCGTGGAGAACTTCAACAGCTTCCGCGCGGGCGCCGACGGCCCGCCGTCCCCGTTCCCCTCGCCCCGGCTCTCCTGGCCCTGCCCAGCCTTCGAGGCGGGTTTGTAGGCGCTCGGCGCCTGCTGCTCGGCGAGCTGCTCCACCACCCGGGCGTCGTGCGCCCGCAGCGCTTCCAGCAGCTTCGCGAGCCCGCCGAACGCGCGGCTGGTGAGCATGTTGTCTGCCGTTTCGCCGGGTCCGAGCAGGACGGGTACCACAAGCGAGGCCACCTTGCCCTCACCGGGCTGCATCCGCAGCGCCCGGCCGACGGCCTGGACGAGGTCGGGCATGGAGCCGCGGACGTCGGCCCAGTACACGGAGTCGCAGTTTTTGGTGTCGACGCCCTCACCGAGCACCTTCACCGAGCCCAGGTAGCCCTTCTCCACCACGGTGCCGTCCGAGGCGATCCCGGACGCGAACTCGTTCAGGACCTGCCGCCGGTGGCCCGCCTTGTGCTCCCCGCACAGCCAGTTGGCCCAGATCGTGCGCGGGTACAGCTCCGGCTCAGTGGAGTGCAGCCGCTTCGCGACGTCGGGAAGGCCGGCCGCGAACGCCTCAGCCTCGCGGACCTGGTGGTGAAAGACGAGCGTCCTGCGGAAACCCTCCTCGGCCGACGCCTTGAGCAGCGCCGTCTGGAGCGCGGCCAGCCGGGCCCCGCGCACCTCGTCCGAACGCCCCTCGACACCGAGGAGCTGGGCGGCCTGGAGCTGGGTGTCGGTGATGTCCACACACACCACCTGGTAGGGCGCACAGATTCCCCGGTCGATCGCCTCCGACAGCGTCAGCGTGAAGCAGCGCGCGCCGAACGGCCCGTCCGGATCATCTTCCATCGAGGCCACCAGCTCGCCCGGCGCGCTTTGGCCGGCGTCCTCGTCCAGCTGCCACAGACGGGGCGTGGCCGTCATGTACAGGCGCCGCAGGGCAGGGATGCGGGCGTTGTCGTGGACGACCGCCCACGGCTTACCGATACGCCCCGACGTCCGGTGCGCCTCATCGACCACGATCAGGTCCCAGCCCGGAAGACCGGCGGCGTGTGCGCGCTCCAGCGTGCCCAGCCCGAGGGAGGCGTAGGTGGCGTACACGGTGACTTTGTCGAACGGCCGCACCCAGGCGACCAGTTCCTGCACGTCCGTGGTGTTGGGGAAGGACACGTCCTCGCCCCGCAGGGACGACACCCCGATCATCGGGCCCGTGCGGCCCGCCGCGCGCCACGCGGCCTCGGTCTGGGTGAGCAGATCCAGTGACGGGACGAGCACCAGCACGCGGCCCGCACGGAGCTTCTCTGCGCTGCGGGCCGCGACCCGGGTCTTGCCGGACCCGGTCGCCATGATCACCTGAGTCCGAAGCCCCCTCTCAGGTGCAAGCGATCTTGCAGGCAATTCGAGGGCACGGACAACCGCGTCAACGGCTTCCTGCTGAGCCGCCTCACGCTGATCGGTTCGGCTTGTCATCGACATATCCGTCTGCCTTCTCCTGGGCTCTTAGCTGGGCAGGCAACGGGAAACCTGCACGTAGGAGGCATGTGATCGGCTACGGTGAACCTCACCCGGAACCGGGGCACAGTCCCGGTCCAATATCCGGAAGCGTGATCGGAAACCGGCCCAGCTCCCTCAGTGGTGATGTTGTCCGATTCCAGAGTCTATCTCGTGCTTCAAAGTGAAGCACCCGGAACGCTGAGAGACCATCGAACGCGACTGAATCCTGCTACTGCTGTCTTACGGGCACCTCGGGAAGCGAATTGATGCCCACTCACCTCCCCGGCAGGCCGCCCCAGTCCGACCCCCTTGTTTCCCTGTACCGGAACGCAAGGGATGCCACCAACTCCCGCCCCTTGCTGCCGCGCGGAGCGTGGCACGCCTGCCCGCACCGGAGCTGTCGCGGAGGCCGCCGGTCGGCCGGAGGCCGGCCCCGGCCCGCAATGCGGGCCGGATGCCCTGCGGTTGGCGGGGCGCGCGCAGCGCGTGCCGCCTGGCGGTGAGCGAAGCGAACCGCATCCGCTCACGCGGAGCGAGAACGGCCGGGCGCGCAGCGCCCCGGCTCGTTGCTCCGGGCGAAGCCCGGAGCAGACGGGGAGCGAAGCGAGCCGTCCCTGTCCCGCGGAGCGGGACAACCCGGGCGCGCAGCGCCCTGGTTCGCTGCTTCGGGCGAAGCCCGAAGGGGCCCGCTCCGCGGG
>NZ_JBIAHR010000033.1:0-81558 GCF_042870695.1 Streptomyces sp. NPDC006384 | reverse complement strand
GCCAGGCGGGCCTCGACGACCTCGTCCTCGGGCAGGCTCATCAGTTCGGACAGTTCGCGGGTGGTGGGGTTGCGGCCCAGGCGGCTGCGGAGTTCCTCGGTGGCGCGGGCCAGCTGGACGCGGGCTTCCTGCAGGCGGCGGGGGACGTGGACGGCCCAGGAGGTGTCGCGGAAGAAGCGTTTGATCTCGCCGACGATGTAGGGAACGGCGAAGGAGGTGAACTCGACCTCGCGGGTGAGTTCGAAGCGGTCGATGGCCTTGATCAGGCCGATCATGCCGACCTGGACGATGTCCTCCATCTCCTCCGGGCCGCGGCTGCGGAAGCGGCCGGCCGCGAAGCGGACCAGGGACATGTTCATCTCGATCAGCGTGTTGCGCGCGTACTGGTACTCGGGGGTGCCCTCCTCCAGTACCGCCAGCCGGTCGAAGAACCGCTTCGACAGCTCCCGCGCGTCCCGGGGCGCCACCTTGGACGGGTCCGCGATCTCCGGCATCCCGGCGGCCGCCTCCGGCATCCCGTCGGTGACCCTCGTCCCCGCCTCCGCGGTCGTCCTCGCCATGACGGCGCCCTCCCTCTGTCTTCTCCGTGACCGTGTTCACCGGCTGACGACCAGGCGCGTACCCCGTTCGCCGGCCGGCATGCCGGAGAAGTCGGCCACCGGGGTGCGCGAAGCGGTCCACGGCCCGGACCGGGTGGGGCAACGCGCGGCAGGGGGCCGCCTCTTGACCCCCCGTCGGCGTCATGTCCGGAACGGATGTTCCCAGGCGGCGCGGGGTGGGTCGGGTGACTTCGAAAGATTGCGGGGAAGAAGGCACCGCACTGGACGGGAGGTTGCCGTGGATGGTGGAGATCTGGAACTGGGCGAGCTTCTGGCCGCCGCCGAGGCGGCACCGCCGGGCGAGTCCGTCGACGTCGTCGCGCGGGACCTGCGCAAGCGATTCGGAGCCGAGCGCGTGTCCTTCCTCTTCGTCGACCTCGTCGGCCAGCGGCTGGTGCGGTTGCCGGCTGCCGTGGACGGCGACGTGGCGCTCCGGCCCGAGCCGGTCGATCTGGAGGGCAGTGTCCATGACCGAGTCCTGCGGAGCCAGCGTCCCCTCGTGGAACCGGACGGCGAGGGCGGACAGCGCGTCATCACGCCGGTCACCAACCGCGGAGACTGCATCGGCGTACTGGAGCTGACCCTGCACCACGTCGACGACACCGTCCTCGGACAGGTCGGCGAGGCGGCACACGCGCTGGCCTACATCATCGTCACCGACCGCCGTTTCACCGACCTCTACCACGTGGGCGGGCGCACCACCGAGACCAGTCTGGCCGCCGAGATCCAGCACCGGCTGCTGCCCTCGTCCTCGTGCTGCGAGGCCGACGAGTTCACCCTGGCGGCGGGGCTCGTCCCGGCCGACGACATCGGCGGTGACACGTACGACTACAGCCTCGACCGCGACACCCTGCACCTGTCCATCACCGACGCCATGGGACACGACACCGACTCGGCGCTGCTGGCCACCTTGCTGGTCGGCGCACTGCGCCGGGCCCGCCGCGGCGGCTGCGACGCTCTCAGACAGGCCCACCACGCCCACGAGGCACTGCTGGCCCACGGCCGTGGCCTGGCCACCGGGCAACTGCTCTGCGTCGACCTGGGAACCGGCGTCGTGGAACTGGTCAACGCCGGGCACCCCTGGCCCCTTCGGGTGCGCGACGCGACCGTGCAGGAGGTGAGGCTCGCGGTGAACCTGCCGTTCGGGGTGGCCTCCCCGGTCCCCTACCGGCTGCAGGAGCTGCACCTGCGTCCGGGGGACCGGCTCGTCCTGGTCACCGACGGCATGCAGGACCGCGACGCCGCCGCCGTCGACCTGAGCGCACTCGTCCGCGACACGCGCACCCTGCACCCCAGGGAAGCGGTCCGCAGCCTCACGGCGGCGGTACGGGACGCCTGCCGCGGCGGCCTCGAGGACGACGCGACCGTCGTGGTCCTCGACTGGCACGGGCCCCGCACCCCCTGACCCGCCGGCGACCGCACCCGCACGGCGCGATGCCCCGAGCCGGGCTCACCTGTCGTCGAAGGCTTCCCGCGCCCGTTCGATCTGCGGCATGTACGTCCGCACCCACTCCAGGAGCACGTCCACGGGCGGGCGCATCGTCTTGCCCAGGGGAGTGATCCGGTACTCCACCGCGACCGGCCGGTCGCTCACGACCTGGCGCTCGACGATGCCGTTGCGCTCCAGTCTGCGCAGGGTGGCGGTGAGCGATTTCTGTGTGACCGCGGGAATGGCGCGGCGCAGATCGTTGAACCGGCGCGGTCCCTCGCACAGCTCGCTGAGCACGCTCAACGACCATTTGTCCAGCACTTGGTCGAGCAGTTCGCGGTGCGGCGCGGGGATGCTCAGCTCGTCGGTGGGGAATGCGGTGGTATCGCTCATGAAACCTGGTCTCGTTGAAGTGTCCTGTGTCTCCTAGGTATCAAAGCTATACCAGCGTTTCGTCCCCAGAAGGAGGCCGTGATGGCCGTTCAGCTTTTCACCCCCGAGGGCCTGCTGCAGCCCGCGCCCTATCACCACGTCGCCGTCGGCACCGGCAGCAGGCACGTCCATGTCAGCGGGCAGACGTCCGCTCTCGCCGACGGGACGCCCGTCGCGGAGGGCGACCTGACCGGTCAGGTCGCGCAGGCCCTGCGCAACACCGCACGGGGGCTCGCCGGAGCGGGCGCCACGTTCGACGACGTGGTGCGGCTGACGGTCTACGTCACGCAGTGGAAGCCGGAGAAGATGGGGGCGTTCATGGCGGGCGTCGAAGGTGTCGCCGAGGAGATCGGACTCTCCCTGCCTCTTCCGCCCGCGTCGCTCATCGGCGTGGAGTGCCTCTTCTCGCCCGGCGTCCTGGTCGAGATAGAGGCCACCGCGCTGGTCGACTGACCGCCTGAGCGGTGCCGCCCCTTGCGCACGGGCCGCGGGGAGCGCGAGGGGCGGCGGTGCCGTCCGTACCCCGGCGGCGCCGTGCCCGCCCCGCCGGCGCCGCCCGGCCGCGGACGGTGTCGGCGGGAGCCGTTCACCGTCGAAGGGCACGGAAAGATCGGTCCGGCAGGCAGCGCAGGACAATGACGAGTAGGAGTGGGACAGAGGCGGCGCGCGTTCACGAGGAGGCCGGGATGGCAGGCGCGAAGGAGACGGAGAGCGGTCACGCGCAGCGCCGGGCGGTGTCCCGGTCCCAGGTCACCGACGCTCTGGAAGCCATCGGGGCCGGGGTGTACGTGGTCGACGAGCAGGGCTGCGTCCTCGCCGTCAACAGCCGTGCCGAGGAGCTGCTGGGCCGCCGGGCCGCGGACATGACCGGCCGGGACGCCCACGACCTGCTGCACCGGGGACCCCAGGGCCAGCCGCTGCCGGCCACCCGGTGCGCCATGCGGCAGGCCTTCCACGCCGGACGCCCGGCCCAGGGCGACGAGGACCACTTCGCCCGCGCGGACGGCTCCGTCCTGCCCATCTCCTGGCTGATCACCCCCTACACCGTGAACGGCAGCGACACCCACACGCTCGTCGTCTTCCATCCGCGGGAGCGGGCACGCCCCGCAGGTCCGCGCCCGGAGCCGCCCACGGAGCCCATGAGCGAGCTGGAACGGCTGGCCCTGCTCGCCGAGACCACCGCCCGGGTGACCTCCACCCTCAACGTCGACGAGACGCTGCGCCGGCTGACGGCCCTGGTCCTGCCCCGGCTCGCGGACTGGGCCGTCATCGACCTGATCACCGAGCACGAGGAGGTGTGGCGAACGGCCGTCGTCCACGCGGACGGGGACCGTCTGGTCCACCGCGAGGATCTCGAAGGGCCCATGCCGCCCGTGCCCGAGGAGTCACCGATGCCCCTGTCCCGCGCCCTGCGCGGCGTCGCCTCCGCACTGGCCGGACCGGACACCTACCGGCGCACCCCTGACTCGGGCATCGCCGTCGAACAGCGCCGCATGTTCGAGGCCACCGGCATCCGCTCCGCCGCCATCGTCCCCCTGAAGGGCACCCGGGAGGTCCTGGGAGCCCTCACCCTGGGCCGGGCCGACAGGCCGGGCGACTTCTCCGCCACGGACCTGCCCCTGATCGAGGACATCGCCCGCCGCGCGGGCCTGGCACTGGACAACGCGCGTCTCTACCAGCGCCAGCGCGCGGTCGCCGAGACCATGCAGAAACACCTGCTGCCCCAGATGCCGCGGGTGCCGGGACTGCAGATGGCCGTCCGCTACCTGCCCGCCCCCGACGCCTCGCAGGTCGGCGGGGACTGGTACGACGCCTTCACCCTGTCCGACGGCGCGACCGCGCTGGCGGTCGGGGACGTGGTCGGCCACGACCTGGAGGCCGCGGCCGGCATGGCCCAGCTGCGCAACATGCTCCGCGCCTACGCCTGGTCCCAGCAGAAGCCCCCCAGCCGCATCGTGGAGCGTCTCGACGAGGCGATCATGCCCATCACCGACGTCTCGATGGCCACGCTCGTCCTCGCCCGCGTCATCCGGACGGACAACGGCCTGTGGCAGCTGACCTGGACCAACGCGGGACACCCCCCGCCCCTGCTCGTCACCCGTGACGGTCTGACCGACTACCTCACCGAAGGACACAGCCTCCTGCTCGGTACCGGGCTCGGCGCCTCCCGTCCCGACGCGACCGTCATGCTGCCGCCGGGTTCCACGCTCCTGCTGTACACCGACGGCCTCGTCGAAGCACCCGGCCGGACCCTCGACGAGGGCCTCGGCCGGCTGCGCCAGCACGCCGCGGCCCTCGCCCACCGGCCCCTGCCCTCCTTCGCCGACCAGCTCCTGCGGCGTGTCCAGCCGCCCGGCCTGGACGACGTCGCCCTCCTGGCCCTGCGCACCCCGGTGCGTGCGGGCGGCCGCACCGGGGAACCCGCCGTCCCGCACCGGGAACCGGGGGAGGGCGGCCACGGAGCGGGCCGGCGCGAGGCGCGGTGACGGGACGCGGCGGCGGGGCTCGGTGGAGAGGCGCGGTGCCGCCGGGCGCGGCCCAGGACATGCCGGTGGGTCCCGGACAGTCGTCCGGGACCCACCGATCGTTGCGCGCAGACTCGTGCCGACCGCTCTACCAGCGGTACCAGCGGCCCTTGCGACCGCCGCTGTCCGCGGTGCGGACGACGAAGCCCAGCAGCCAGACCACCAGCACGATCACGGCGATCCACCACAGTGCCTTCAGCGCGAAGCCCGCACCGAACAGGATGAGAGCCAGCAGCAGGACGAGAAGCAGGGGAACCATAGTTATCAACCTCCGCCGCACCTCGTGCCCGCCGACAGGCGAAACACACGGCGGATCCCCCCGGTTTCTTCACCGGATGCGCGGGAACCGGACCCGGTTGCTCCAGAAGCCGCCTCGCCCGGCCGGCCGCGGACACGCACCCGGTGTCCGCGGCCGAGGCGCGCACCGGGCCCGCGGAGCCGGTCAGCGCAGCCGCCCGAGCGCCTCCCGCAGGCGCCGTGCGTCACGCAGCCGCTGCTCGTAGCCGGCACCCAGGGCGAGCAGCGCGAGGCCGGCCAGCGCGGGAGGCACCCAGCGGGGGAGCGCGCCGACGGCCTGGACGATGCAGGGGGCGAGTTCGTGCAGTGCCACCAGGGCGAGCACGCTCCCGCCGAGGACCAGCGGCGCCTGGAGCCGGCGCCGGGCGCCCACCACCGTCATGGCCAGCGCGGCGGCACCGAGCAGGAGCGGCCGCAGCCAGTGCGGGTCGCCCCACACCGCGAGCAGACCCGGCACCAGGGTCACGGCCGACCCGGCACCGTACGCCGCCCATGAGGAGACCGCCGGGTCGCGCCGCCGGCGCAGGAGGCCGACGACCAGCGCGGGCACGGTCACCGGCAGCGTGTAGGCCTCCGGCGTGGTGATCTCCCAGGCCGCCAGGCGCACCCAGGCGGCCGACAGGAACAGGACGGCCGCGACACGAGCGGCCGGCCGTCGCTCCGGCCGCAGCGCGGTCCCGGCGACGACGACACCGCAGAGCGAGAGCACCAGGGCCAGCACCGGCGGATCCGTCACCGCGAGCGCGAGCGCGAGCAGCCCCGCCGCCGCCCCCGCCGCCTCGACCGGGACGGTCGCGGACGAGCCCTTGAGCCGCGCCGCGATCAGGGCCGCCGCAGCGGGTACGGCGAGGACCGGCAGCGCGGTGTGCGCGGGCTGCAGACCGGCGGACGCACCGGCCGCGCACGCCAGCGCCGTGGCGTGCACGAGGGCGGCCGGCGCCGCGTACGGGCGCAGCCCCGGGCGGGAGCCCGCCGCGCCGAACAGGACCGTCAGCGCGGCGAGGACACCGATCGTCGCCGGCTCGGAGGCCAGCGAGAGGAAGGCGAGACCGGCCGAGGTGACGAGGGCCAGTACGACGGCCGTGAGGGCCAGCGGGGACGGACCGGACGCGGCGCGGCGGAGACGCCCGGCGAGGACCAGCGCGGCCACGGTCACCGTGCCCTGCGCCGCCAGCCCCGCGGCGTAGGGCAGAGCGAGCACGGCCGGGAGCACGGCCGACGCCGCCCATCCCAGGACGAGCGCGACCACCCCGGCCGCCGGACCTCCCGCCCCGCGGTACCGGGCCACGGCGAGCACACCGGCCACGACGGCGAGCACGAGCGGCGCGGTCGTCGCGTACGGAGCCCAGGCGGCGTCCGCGAACACCGCGGCCCGGGTGTCCTCGGGCACGCCGGACCACGGACGCCCGGCCCGGGCCACCGGAGCGAGGAGCGCGCCGGCGACCGACGGGACCGTCCACAGCACCGCGAGACCCTGAGTGACCAGCGAGGCCAGGACCAGGCCCTGCCGCAACGGCCGGGGGAGGGGCGACCGGACGGCGGCCGACAGGGCGACGCCGACGGCCAGGGCCCCGGGCACCGTCCACTCGCCGGGCACCGACGCCCGCAGCACCCCGCCGGCCCCGGCGACCAGGCACAGTCCCGCGGCCAGGGCCGCGCACCGGGCGGCGTCCCGCCGCGGGACGGACCGCGCCGCGGTCAGGAGGACCGCCGCCGAGAGGACCAGGAGCGCCGCCGCCCGCGCGGCCGCGCCGGGGCCGGAAGCGGTCCAGCACAGCCGTCCGGCCGACAGCACCCCGGCACCGCCCGTACCGGACGCGCAGACCAGGGCGACGATCCGCACCCCCACCGGCGTGCTCCGCAGCGCGACGGCGGTGCCGGCCGCGGCGGTCAGCAGAAGAACGGCCGTCAGCGTGTACGGCCCCGCGCCGGCGGCGAGCGCCCACAGGAGCGGCGGCAGGTGCGCGGTCCCCGTGGCGAGGGGCAGGGGGAGCCGGAGGGCGGGACGCGCACCCCCGCGTCCCGGGCCCCGGCCGGCCGGCGCGGACACCAGCGCGTCCGTCCCCGCTCCGTAGGCGGCCCACACACCGGCCAGGACCGCCGACGCGGCGGCCGTGTACCCGAGCCAGTCCGTGCCGCCGAACACCACCTCGCGCAGGGCATAGGCGTCGAGCACGGTCAGGGCCGCCCCCAGAGCCGCCACCGCCTCGGCGGTCGCCCCCAGCCCCCGCCGCAGCAGCGCCACGGGTGCGGCCAGCGCACCCGCGGTCACCGTGCCGAGCACCAGCGCCCGCCCGGTGATCCCCAGGTGGCCCCAGCCGACCAGGGTGAAGGCGACGGCAGCGGTCGCCAGCAGGGTGCCGCCGAGGACGAGCAGCACGTTCTGCACGCCGGGCACCGTGGCCTCCGGCCGGTGCCCGGCGCCGCCGGGACCGGCGGACCGCATCACGTGCGCACGGCCGGCGCCCTGGGCGGGCGGGGGCACCGAGGCCGCGCTCAGCGTACGGATCAGCCACTCGCGGCGCCGCAGCAGGACGGCCCTGCGGGCGTCGAGCTGCCGCAACTCGGCGTCGAGAATGCGCAGTTCCTCGGCCGGGGGCGGAAGGTTCGTCATGCTCCGGAGTGTGCGCCCCGTCACCCGGCCGTACATGAGCGCGCGTACTCAGTCCGTACTCATGCCACTCATGCCACTCATGCCGGTCGTACGTCAGGTCCCGGCCCGGGCCCGCGCAGGGGCTGCCGGCGGACCCCCGGAGGGGGACGGGCCCCGGCGGCGAGCGGTTCAGCGTGACCGGTGGCCCGTCGCGGCGAACCCGTAGCCGGCCCAGTTGTCGGTGACGCGCCGGCGCACGTCCTCCGGGTAGGAGTTGCGGAACGACGCGGTGACGCCCCTGGTCTCACCGCGGAGCTGCTCGGGCAGCAGGCAGCTGACGACCGCCTTCCCGCCCCGGCCGGTTTGCACCTCCTCCGGTGTGAGGTACGGGACCATCGGGATGCCGGGCGCCTGCGGGTAGAGATGGTGGCCCGTGGCGGGATGGCTGCGGGTGGCCATCGCCCACACCACCTGGTCGATGTCGGTGATGTCGATGTCGTCGGCCACCAGCAGGACCTTCGGGACGAGCCAGCCGGTGTGGGAGCCGAAGAGCACCTCGGCCACGGCGTCGGCCAGCCGGCGCTCCGTCATGTCCAGGTCCGCCAGCCGGCGGATGTCGACGGCCACGACGATCCAGCAGGTCGCGGCCTCGTACGAGCACCAGGCCATCGAGACGGGCAGGCCGCTGGAGCGCAGCACGTCGAGACTGACCGCCGAGATCATGGTGCCCCAGATGGTGTGGTTCTCCTCGGGAGGCAGACCGGCCACGCAGACGGGCAGGACGGGCCGGTCCCGGTGCGTCACGGCCTCGACGTGGAAGACGGGCTGCCGCTTGCTCTCGGAGAAGGCGTACCCGTGGTATTCCCCCATCGGCCCCTCGGGGGCCGTCTCGTCCGGGCTGATGTAGCCCTCGAGCACGATCTCGGAGTTGGCCGGTACGTACAGGCCGTTGGTCTCCGTGCGGACCACCTCGACGGGGCTGCCGGCCAGGGCTCCGACGTAGCCGCTCTCGTCGACCTCGGCGGGCAGGGGCATGCCGGCCGCGGCGAGGGCGGCCGGCGGGGCGCCGAGGACCATGGCCCAGGGCGTGCGCTCGCCCCGCTCGGCCCACATCCGGTGGATCATGCCGAGGTGCTGCTGCGGCATGGCCGGACCGACCAGGGTGTTCCGGCCGTGCAGCATGGTGCGGCTGACGGACCAGCTCGTCCAGCGCTCGTCCGGTGTGCGCACCACGTGGAAGCCGTAGGTCCCGAAGTACCGGCCGCCGTCCTGCTCGTGCAGCAGCGGGACGGGAAAACGCGTCAGGTCGACGTCGTCGCCGGTGACGACGTTCTCCTTGCAGGGGCCGGTCGGCACGACCCGCGGGGGGAGCGGGTCGGCGTGCATGGCGGAGATGAGCCGCTCCAGCAGGCCGCGCGGTGTGGTCTCCCGCGGCAGGCCGAAGTGGGCGGCGATCCGTCCGTACGTCTGCCCCGGGACGCCGCTCAGTCCGGCGGGGGCGCCGAGTATCCGGAAACCCGGCTCGCCCTCGGTGAGGTTGCCGAACAGCGGTGCGGGACTCCTGGTGTCGTAGACGCGCCGGGTGACGGCGCCGGCCTCGAGGGTGGGGCTGACGGGGACGCGGATGTCGACCGCGTCGCCCGTGGCGAGCAGTTCCGCGACGAAGTCACGGAAGTTGAGCGCGCTGCCGCGCTGTGTCATGACAGGGCCTTTCCGGAGGGGAGGGGAGGGGCGCCGGCCGGGTGCGCGTGCGCGGCCATGCCCTGCCAGCGCCGGGCGGTGGGCAGGTCCAGACCGAACTGGTCGAGGACGCGGGCGACGATGTGCTCGACGACGTCGGCGATGCTCGAGGGCCGGTTGTAGAAGGCGGGTACGGGCGGCATGACGACGGCGCCCATGCGGGTCAGCTCGAGCATGTTCTCCAGGTGCACGGCGGACAGCGGGGTCTCGCGGGCCACCAGGACCAGCTTGCGCCGCTCCTTGAGCATCACGTCCGCGGAGCGGCCGACGAGTCCCTCGCCGTGCCCGGTGCGGACGGCCGCCAGCGTCTTCATGCTGCACGGTGCGACGACCATGCCGTCGACCCGGAACGAGCCGCTGGAGATCGACGCCCCCTGGTCGTCCGGGCTGTGCCACACGGACGCCAGCTCCCGCACGTCACGCAGGGAGTACGAGGTCTCCTGGGCCAGTGTGGCCCGCGCCCAGCGGCTGACGACGAGATGCGTCTCGACGTCGAGGTCCCTCAGCGCTTCGAGCAGGCGCACGCCGATGGGCGCGCCGGTGGCTCCGGTCATCGCGACGACGAGTCTCACTCCGCCGGCCTCCTGGATGGTGAATCACGACGCACAGTTATTACGTACACGTCCTATCTGTTCGCACGGTATAGTACGTACACGTCCTAATCAAGCGGATGAAGGTGACGCCGATGGCGCAGGAGGACGCGGACCACCGTGCTCCCCTCGATGCACTGGGCGGACTGGGCCCGCTGGCCCGCCAGTTGAACCAGGTGCACAACCGGCTCTGGTACGAGCAGGTGCACCAGGACGTCACGGGCCCCCAGTTCACCGTGCTGAGCCTGCTGGACGCCCACGGCGACATGGACCAGGGCACCCTCGGCGCGCTGGCCCGCCTCGACAAGTCGACGGCCGCCCCGCTTCTCGAACGGCTGCGCGGACGGGGGCTGCTGACCCTCACCCGGGACGAGCGCGACCGCCGGCGCAAACTGGTGCGGATCACCGAGGAGGGGCGGGAGCTCGCCGTCCGCCTCGCCCCCGCGGTCGTCGCGGTGAGCGAGCGGATGCTCGCGCCGTTCTCGCCCGAGGAGCGGGAGCAGCTCCTGAGCCTGCTGCGGCGGGCGGTCGGCGAACCGGAGCCCTAGGGGCCCGCCGGACCGGAGTGCCGGAGTCCCGGCGCTCCGGCCGGAGCCCGTCGCCCGGACCTCCCGCGTTCCCCTATTCGTGGTCGGCGTCGGCGGACGAGTGCTCCTCCAGGAGCCCGCGGCAGTGGGTCAGGAACGCCGTGAGCGTCAGGTCGAAGGCGCGGTCGGCGCGCGAGGACCCCGTGACGGCCTGGGCCCGGTCGAGCCGCGGAGCCTCGCCGCTCCCCCCGGCCACCCACATCACCTCGGGGGCCGACATGTCCAGGGCCGAGCCGAGGACGATGTTGTCCAGGCCGGTGACGACCGGCATGACCGTCTCCGGCGTGAACCCCGCGTCCAGCAGCAGGCCGACCACCCGCTCGTACTGCTCGATCACCCGCGGCGCGCGCACAGGGGAGGTCATCAGCATCGGGATCGCCCGGGGGTGGGCGGCGAAGGCGGCACGGTAGGAACGGGCCCACGCCTCCAGGGCCACGTCCCACGGGTGCCCGTCGAGGGCGCCGGCGTCGAGGCCCTCGGCCACCCGGTCCCGCACCAGCTCGATCACCCCCGCCCGGCCCTCCACGTGGTGATACACCGAGGCGGTCTGCACCCCGAGGCGGCGTGCGATCTCGGGGACGGTGAAGTCACCCGTCTCGTCGATGAGTTCGAGTGCCGTCCGGCCGATGCGTGTCCGGTCGAGCAGAGCCTTCCGCGGCCGCCCCATGTTCATTCTCCTGGCGTGAGGTCTTCCGCAATCCTACGGCCGCCGTCTACATTGCCTAAACCGAATCGGTTTAGGTTTCGCGGCTCCCGCCTCCCTCTCCCGGATGGTCCGGCCGCAGTCCCCCCTCTCCACCGTCGTAGAAGGGCCGAGCCACATGGCCGTTGAGTCCGCATCCCGCGAAGGGGTACCACAGGACGCCGACCCGCAGCGCCCCGGCGCCGCCGGGAGCGACGATTCGCCCGGGCTGCGCCGGGGGAGTCTCGGCGTCGCCGACATCGCGTTCTTCGTCGTCTCCGCCGCGGCACCCCTGACCGTCATGGCCGGAGTGGCCCCCCTGGCCATCGGCGTCGGCGGCGTCGGCGCCCCGGTCGGCTACCTCCTCGCCGGGATCACGCTGGCCCTCTTCGCGGTCGGCTTCACCGCGATGAGCCGGCACGTCCGCAGCAGCGGCGGGTTCTACGCCTTCATCACCCGCGGCCTGGGCCGTCCCGCCGGATTCGGCGCCGCCACGGTCGCCCTCCTCGCGTACAACGGCATGCAGATCGGCGTGTACGGGCTGCTCGCCACCGGCACCCAGGACGCGCTGCGGGCGCTGTGGGGCGTCGACGTGCCCTGGCCGGTGATCGCGCTCGCGGGCGTCTTCGTGATCTGGTACCTCGGCTACCGCAGCATCGAGTTCGGCGCCAAGGTCCTCGGCGTCCTGCTGCTCGCGGAGACCGGCATCCTCGTGCTCCTCGCGGGCGGGGTGCTCCTCGACGGCGGGGCCGAGGGCCTCGCCCTGGACTCGTTCACGCCCGGCAACGTCCTGGTGCCCGGCACCGGCGCGGTGCTCGCCTTCGCGTTCGCCGCCTTCACGGGCTTCGAGTCCACCGCCATCTACCGCCGCGAGGCGCGCGACCCGGACCGCACCATCCCGCGGGCCACCTACATCGCCGTCGGCTTCCTCGGACTCTTCTACGCGTTCAGCGTCTGGATCGTCATCCAGGCCTTCGGCAGCTCGCAGATCATGAACGCCGTCACCACCGACCCGACGGGCCTCTTCTTCACCGCGACCACGCACTACGTCGGCGGCTGGGCGGCCGACCTCATGCACGTCTTCATCGTCACCAGCATCATCGCCTCGCAACTGGCCTTCCACAACGCGATCAACCGCTACGGCTTCTCCCTCGCCCGCGAGGGCGTCCTGCCCGAGATCCTCGGCAGGGTCCACCCCAGGCACCGTTCGCCGTACGTGGCGGGCATCGCGCAGAGCGTCCTGGCGCTGCTCTGCGTGACGTGCTTCGCCGTGGCCGGCGCCGACCCCTACCGGCAGCTCCTGCTGTGGATGAACACCCCCGGCGGGATCGGCCTGGTGGCCCTGCAGGCGCTCACCGCCGTCGCCGTGCTCCGTCACTTCCGGCGTGTCCGCCACGAGGAGGGCCGCTGGCGCACCGTGATCGCGCCGCTGGCCGCCGCCGCCCTGATGGCCGGCGCGATGTGGCTGATCATCAGCAAGATCGGCCTGATGACCGGAGCGTCGTCCACCACCAACACCGTCCTCGTGCTCATGGTGCCCGCCGCCTTCGCGGCCGGCCTCCTGCTCGCGCTGCGCGTACGGCGCACCCGGCCCGAGGTGTACGCCGGCTTCGCACAGGAGCCGGACGAGCCGGACAACCCGGCGGAACAGACCGCCGCCTGACCACCCTCCCCCAAGCCGCCGGCCCGTCCGCGGGCCGGCCCGCCCCACCCTCACTCAGCAAGGAAGACCTTCCGTGTCACACCCCGCAAAGCCCCTGTCCGCCGTCGCCGACACGGTCCTGACCGGAGCCCGCGTCCGCACCCTCGATCCCGGCCGGGCGACGGCGAGCGCCGTCGCGGTCAAGGACGGGTACATCACCGCCGTCGGCGACGAGAGCGACGTACGGGACTGGCGCGGCGCGGACACCGAGATCGTCGACCTGGCCGGCGCCACCCTCACGCCCGGCCTGGTCGACGGCCACAGCCACCCGTACCTGGGCCTGGAGATGGCCACCGGCCTCGACCTCTCCGGCTGCGGCGACCTGGACGCGCTGCGGACCGCGCTGGCCGACGCGGCCCGGGCGGCGGCTCCCGGCGACTGGGTCCTGGCCTACGGCCTCGACCACAACGCCTTCGGCGGCCGGCCCGTCCACCACGACCTGATCGACCCGGCCCTCGGCGGCGTGCCCGCCTTCATCCGGCTCTACGACGGTCATTCCGCCCTGGCCAGCGGCCCCGCCCTGGCGGCCGCCGGCATCGACGGTCCGCACCGCTTCGCACAGCGGGCGCAGGTCGTCTGCGACCCGGACGGACGCCCCACCGGACACCTCGTGGAGTTCGCCGCGATGGGACTGATGGACCACGTCCTGCCCCGGGAGAGCGCCGCCGTACGCCGGGAACGCCTCCTCGCCCTGCTGCGCGACATGGCGGCGACCGGGCTCACCGGCGCCCACGTCATGGACCTCCAGGACCCCGGTCTCCTCGCCCTGCTGGCCGGCATCGAGGAGGACGGCGAACTGCCCGTGCGGCTGCGGATCGCCCCCTGGTGCATGCCGGACACCGGCGAGGAGGGCCTGGACCACCTCGTCGGGCTGCAGCGGTCGCACGGACGGCGCTGGCGGATCGGCGGCGTCAAGTTCTTCATGGACGGCACCGTCGAGGGCGGCACCGCCTGGCTGGAGCACGCGGACTGCCACGGCCAGGGCACCGACGCGTTCTGGCCGGACCCCGCCGCCTACACCCGCGCCGTGCACCACCTCGCCCGGGCCGGCGTCCGCACGGTCACCCACGCCATCGGGGACGCCGCCGTACGTCACGTCCTCGACACCGTCGAGCTCCTCGAGGACCCGCGGCAGCGCGCCCTGCACCGCATCGAGCACATCGAGACCGTGCCGGACAGCCAGCTGCCCCGCTTCGCCCGGCTGGGAGTGGCCGCCTCCATGCAGCCCACCCACCTCGCCTACACCCGCGCCGACCACCGCGACGAGTGGTCGCTGCGGCTCGGCGAGGAACGCGCCGGCCGTGCCTGGCGCTGCCGTGACCTGCGCGACGCGGGCGCGACCCTGCTCCTCGGATCGGACTGGCCCATCGCGCACTACGACCCGCGCGAGGTGCTCGCCACCGCACGCCTCCGCCGGCTGCCCGGGCAGCCGGAGACCGAACCGGTCACGGCCGAACAGGCCCTCACCGGCCTCATGGCCCTGGAGGGGTACACCTCGCACTCGGCGCTCGCGGTGGGCGAACAGGACGTGGCGGGGCGCATCGCACCGGGCTGCCGCGCGGACCTCACGGCCTTCGCCGTCGACCCCGTCACCGCGCCCGCCGACGAACTGGGCGCGGCCCCCGTCACGTTGACGATGACCGGCGGGACGGTCGTGCACCGGGCCTGAGCGGCGGACGGCGCCGGGGCTCCACGGCCGGGAGGCCACGGCCGGGAGGCCACGCGCCGGAAGAACAGAACATCGGACTGCCCAGATGGAGTAAATCTGTACTGACGGATATAGACATTGCCGTGGGCGGGGGCTAGCATTCTTTGTGTAGCCCAGAAGTCGAAGGGCACGGCAGACGACGGACCGCCGTGCAGACAGGTCAAGAAGGTACGGCCCGGCAGTGGAGTGACGGAGCCGGAAGCAGTGGGTTCCCTCACTGGCTGCCGGGCCGGGCGGCCCCAGGGGTCGCACAGCAGTACCGCACAACCAGCAAGAACCGATGGAACGAAAGAGGTAAGGAGCCGAACGCCATCAGGATCGCCCGGGCGAGCGAGACCGCCCGGGTACCGCAGACCCCGGATTGGAAGGTGGTCCCCGGTCACGCAGCCGCGATCCCCGCAGCCTCGTCCTTCCGGACGGAAGGCGCGGACACAGAAGGCCGGCGCAGTTCGCCGGTAGATGGTGTGGAAAGCTCGGGCCCGAGCGCCGAACGGCGCTCGGGCCCCCGACGCGTCCCCGGAAGAAGAGGTCTATGCCCCCTCGCAGTACCCGCCCCGTCGACAACCTCGACGACGACGACTACCCCGCCTACACCATGGGCCGCGCCGCCGAGA
The DNA here is from genome assembly GCF_042870695.1 of Streptomyces sp. NPDC006384. Lineage (NCBI taxonomy): Bacteria > Bacillati > Actinomycetota > Actinomycetes > Kitasatosporales > Streptomycetaceae > Streptomyces > Streptomyces sp. NPDC006384. The sequence continues at coordinate 66,060 of NZ_JBIAHR010000033.1, read as the reverse complement.
TGCTCGGCACCACACCGGCCTTCCTCCGCGCCCTGGGCGAACACCGCCTGATCACCCCCCTGCGCTCCGAAGGCGGCCACCGCCGCTTCTCCCGCTACCAGTTGCGCATCGCCGCCCGCGCCCGCGAACTCGTCGACGCCGGCACCGCCGTCGAAGCTGCCTGCCGCATCGTCATCCTCGAGGACCAGCTCGAAGAGGCCCGGCGCATCAACGAAGAACTCCGCGCCGCCGCCGACAACAGCGCCGGCGACAGCAGCGAGCAGCCGAAGGCACTGGCCTGATCCCCGCCCGCACCCGAGGAGCGGCGGCACCGCGCAGTACGGGCGGGCTTCCGGGCCGGGGCGGCACGACGCCGCGGCCCGCCGCCCGAGCCGGTCACACCGCCCGGGGAGCCGTGCGGATCCCGGCACCTACCAGTGAGCGGGCCGGGCGAGCGCCGGGGGCAGCACGGTGGCCGCGTCGCCCCTGGCCGCGTTCAGCTGCGCCTGGGTGAGGAACAGCGCGCCGGTGAGGTCCGCGCCGCTCAGGTCTGCGTCCCGCAGATCGGCCCCGATCAGGTCGGCCTCGCGCAGATCGGCCCCGCCGAGGTCGGCCGCGACGAGGAGGGCGCCGCGCAGGCTCGCTCCCCTGAGGTCGACGCCGGACAGTCTCGCGCCGATCAGATCGGCTCCCCGATGGTTCCTCGTACGGCCCGGCACCCGGGCCCGGGTCAGCTCGCTGGCCCGCAGCAGCAGGGTGTTGACCTCGCCGCGCAGGGCGTTCACGTCCAGCCGGGCGATCGACTCGGCGCTGCCGCGGGTCAGGCCGTCGATGAGGGCCAGCGCCTTTTGCAGCTCCTTGTGGACGGGCCGGGCCGGCGCCAGGCCGAGGGCCTCGGTGACGTACCAGAGCAGTTCGTGCAGCTGCCGCATGACGGGGAAGACCTGGAACATGGAGGGCGCCGTCTTCGGCGCCTGACGCCAGTCGGTGCCGCCGAAGGTGACCTGGGACACCTTCTGCCCGGCGCCGAAGCAGTCGAAGACGGTGCAGCCCGGGTACCCCTCGTCCCGCAGCCGGGCGTGGACGCCGCAGCGGAAGTCCTGACGGAGGTTCGAGCACGGCCGGCCGGCCGGCTTGTCGGCGGCGAAGTCCGCGGACCGGGCGAAGGGCAGGGCCACGCAGCACAGGCCGAAGCAGGCGGCGCAGTCGGCCTGCAGCTCCTCACGCCCCCCGGTGGCCCCACTGTTCCAGGACTCCTCGCGGTCCTGCTTCTCGGAGGCCGGCCGGTGCCCGCCGGCGGACGGACGCCCGCGCCCACCCGCACGGGACGGCCGCCTGCGCCCTCCGGCGGAGGAGGAGGGGGATCCGTGCTGTGGCGACACCGTGTGTGCTCCCGTCGGCGGACGAGCACCGCATCCTGCGGCGCTGTGCGAACGGCTGCCATTCTCCCAGACCGGCGCGAGCCGGCCGCCGCACCCCCGGGCCCGCCCCAGCGGTACTCCACACGACCCGTGCGCACCCGGAGCCCCTGCGGCCGCTGATCGCACACCCGGCGGCCCGGGTACGGGCACAGGCGGTGGCCGGGCCGCGGGCGCTGGACCGCCCGGACCCCGCGCCGCCCGGACCCCGCGGCCCTGCCGGCGCGGGCCCGCGGCCGGGGCCCGCCCGAGGCGCCCGACGGCCGGTCCGTCGGGCGCGGAGTCCCGGGCACGGACCGGGCCGCAGGCCGTCGGCTCACGCGCCGACGCGGGTCACCCCACGGGAGCTCCCGTCTCCCGCAGCACCCCGTCGGCCAGCCGCAACCAGCGGCTGATCCCGATCTCGGCGAGGAACCGCTCGTCGTGGCTGACCACCATGACGGCGCCCCGGTAGGAGTCGAGCGCGCTCTCCAACTGGCCCGCGCTGACCAGGTCGAGGTTGTTGGTCGGCTCGTCGAGCAGCAGCAGGTGCGGAGCGGGCTCCGCGCACAGCACGCAGGCCAGGGTGGCGCGCAGCCGCTCACCGCCGGACAGCACCCCGACCGGCAGGTGGGCGCGCGGGCCCCGGAAGAGGAAGCGGGCGAGCAGGTTCATCCGTTCCGCCTCGGACCGCTCGGGAGCGAACGCGGCGAAGTTCTCCGCCACCGTCCGGTCCAGGTCCAGCAGGTCCAGCCGCTGCGACAGGTAGGCGATCCGGCCCTCGTTGCGCCGGATCTCGCCGCTGTCCGGGGCGAGGTCACCGGAGACCAGGCGCATCAGAGTGGTCTTCCCGGCCCCGTTGGGGCCGGTCAGCGCGATGCGCTCCGGGCCGCGGATCGTCAGGTCGACACCGCCCGCGGCGAACACCTCCGCATCACCGAGACCGACCTGCAGTCCCTCGCCGAGGAACAGGTTGCGGCCGGCCGGCACCTGGGTGTCGGGCAGCTCCAGCACGAGACGCGCGTCCTCGCGCAGCGCGCGCCCGGCCTCGTCCAGGCGGGCCTTGGCCTCGCCGACCCGGGCGGCGTGCATCGTGCCGGACCTGCCCGCGGCCTCCTGGGCCCCTCGTTTCATGTTGCCGGCGAAGATGCGGGGCAGGCCGGCGTTCTTCAGGTTCTTCGCGGCGTTGCTCGCGCGGCGCTCGGCGCGTTCGCGGGCCTGCTGCGCCTCCCGCTTCTCCCGCTTCAGCTCCTGCTCGGCATTGCGGACGTTCTTCTCGGCGACCTCCCGCTCGGCACGGACGGCCTCCTCGTACTCGGTGAAGTCGCCTCCGTACAGGCGTAGTTCGTCACTGCCGAGTTCGGCGATGCGTTCCATCCGGTCGAGCAGCGCGCGGTCGTGGCTGACCAGGAGCAGGCAGCCGTTGAAGTCGGAGAGCACGTCGTAGAGCTTGTGCCGGGCCTCGGCGTCGAGGTTGTTGGTGGGCTCGTCGAGCAGCAGGACGTCGGGGCGCCTGAGCAGTTGGGCGGCGAGGCCGAGGGAGACGGCCTGGCCGCCGCTGAGCGTGCTCAGGCTGCGGTCCAGGGCGAGACCGGCCAGGCCCAGCCGGTCGAGCTGGGCGCGGGTGCGCTCCTCGATGTCCCAGTCGTCGCCGATGGTGGCGAAGTGCCTCTCGTCGACGTCGCCGGACTCGACGGCGTCCAGGGCGCGGATCACCTCGGCGACACCGAGCACCTCGGCGACGGTGAGGCTGCCGGCCAGCGGCAGGCTCTGCGGGAGATAGCCGAGCACGCCGTCGACGAGGACCGAGCCGCCGGAGGGCTCGAGCTCGCCGGCGATCAGCCTGAGCAGGGTGGTCTTGCCGGAGCCGTTGGGCGCGACCAGACCGGTGCGGCCGGGCGGCAGGGAGAAGGACAGGCCGCGGAAGACCGGGGTGTCGTCGGGCCAGGCGAAGGAAAGGTTCGAGCAGACGACGGATGCGTCGGACATGAGAGGACCTCGGGGACGCTGAGGGCAGAGCGTGGACATCTGCCCTGGGCAGACGGTGGAAAAGGGAACGACAGGACCGGCCACGGCGGCAGCGCTCCTCGGCGCCGGCCGGTGGCCGTCAGAACCGGATCTCACCCGGAGATGTCGTCTTCACCCACCACGTCTGTATCTCCTGTATCAGCGACACACGTCCTCCAATCCTAGCAGTCCCTCACGGCCCGCCCCCCCTCTCCGGCCGGGTGCGGGGGAGGGGAACCCCGCAGGCTGCGCGCACGGGGACGGACACCGGCCGCCGGTGAGGCAGCGGCCGATCGCCCACCCCCACTGAGTACGCGTGCTCAGGCAGGCCGCCCGCGCCCACCCGTAGCGTCCGGCCCATGCACATAGACCACGCTGCCCGCGGACCGGTACGCCGCGCCGGCATCACCGCGGTGGCCTGCTCCCTGCCGGCACGCGAAGTGACGTCCCGGCAGCTCCAGGACCGGATCACCGAGGCCGCCGGCCTCACCCTCCCGCCCCGGACGCTCGAACGGGTCACCGGGATCACCGCGCGCCGAGCGGTGGCGCGGGACGAGTACGCCTCCACCCTCGCGGTACGGGCGGCACGCACCGCCCTGGACCGGGCCGGACTCGGCCCGTACGACGTGGACCTGCTGGTCTTCGCCTCCGCGACGCGGGACGTGGCCGAACCGGCGACCGCGCACATCGTCCAGGCCGAACTCGGTTCCCGGGCCCACGCGCTGGACGTGACGAACGCGTGCAACAGCTTCGTCAACGGCATCGACACGGCACGGGCGATGATCCTCGCCGGCCGCGCCCGCCGGGCCCTGGTCGTCACCGGCGAGACCCCGAGCCGCGCGGTCCGGCACGCCCCGTCCGGCCCCGGCCAGCTCCGCGACGGGTTCGCCGGCTACACCTTCGGCGACGCGGGAGCCGCGGTCGTCCTGGAGGAGGTGGAGCGCGGCGGCATCCTCGACGTGGACACCGAGACGCACTCCGAGCACTGGCGCGTCGGCGGCATCCGCGGCGGCGGCTCGCGCCACCCGCGCGGCGACGAGCACACGTACTTCCACGGCGACGGCGCGGAGCTGCGCGAGGTGTTCGAGAAGGTCGGCACCTCGGTGCTCGACCGGATGCGGCAGCGCACCGGCCTGGCGTGGACCGACTTCCGGCACATCCTGGTGCACCAGGTCACCGTGCCGTACCTGGAGCGGTTCACGGAGCTCACCGGCGTCCCCCGGGACCGGCTCGTCGTCACCGTGCCCGAGCTCGGCAACATGGCCAGCGCCACGCTCGGCGTACAACTCGACCGCGTCCACGGCACGTTGCGCTCCGGCGACCGGGTGCTGTTCGTGGGCCTGGGCGGCGGCGTGAGCATCATGACCATGGTGTGGGAGAAGGCATGAGCGCCCTGTGGGTGGTGGTGCCCGCACACCAGGAGGCCGCACGCATCGGCGCCACGCTGGACGCGCTCGCGAACCAGCGCGACCGCGACTTCACCCTCGTCGTCGTGGACAACGCCTCCACCGACGCCACCGCCGCGATCGCGCGCGACTTCGCCCGCCGGGCGCCCTTCCCGGTCCACGTCCTGAGCGAACCGGAGAAGGGCGTGGGCTGCGCGGTCGACACCGGCTTCCGGTACGCGATCGCCCACGGTGCCACGCTGCTGGCCCGCACCGACGCCGACTGCCTGCCGCACCCCGGCTGGACGGCCGGCGCCCGCGACGCCCTGCGGCACGGCGCGGCCCTGGTCTGCGGACGCATCGACGCACGCCGCGACGAGCACGGACCGCTCGGACGGGCCGCCTTCCGCGCACTCGTCCGCACCGCCGCGTTCTTCGGCCGGATACGCCCCGCCCACCACCGCCGCCACGGCTACCTCACCCCCTACCGGATGCACGCCGGCAACAACATGGCCGTCACCGCGGCCCTGTACGAAGCCGTCGGCGGAATGCCCCGCCGGCCCTCCCCCACCGACCGGCTCTTCCTGAACCGGGTGCGCCGCCACACCACCGCCGTCGTCCACGCCCGCGACATGGTCGTGGAGAACTCCACCCGCCGGCTGCGCGCCTACGGCCTCGTCGGCACCGCCCGCTGGTACCTCGACAAGGGCCCGGGCCGTCACGGGGAGGACCCGCGCTGATGCTCGACACCCTCGCCCACACCCTGCGTCGCCGGCCCGAGAGGCCCGCCGTCCTCGGCACCACCCGCACCGGGGCCGTACGCGTCAGGGCCACCAACGGGGACCTGGCGGACCTCGCCGACCGCTACACGGCCGCCCTGCACGAGAGGGGCACCAGACGCGGCAGCACCGTCGGCGTCGCCGTACGGCCCGGACCCCGGGCCCTCGCGGTGCTGCTCGCCGTGCACCGGCTCGGCGCCCGGGCCGCGGTGCTCGACCCGGGCGCCGGACCGGACGTGCTGCGGGCCCGCCTCGCCCTGGCCCGCCCCGACGTCGTCCTCGCCGACGCCACCGCCCAGGCGGCCGCCGGCTGGGCCCGGCCGCTCGCCCGCCGGGCCCGCCTGGCCCTGCCGGACCTCACGGAACTGGGCCCGGTCGCCACGGTCGGCCCGCGGCTGCCCGGCTGCGCCCCCGCCCTGGACGCCGGCGTCCGCTCCACGGTCCTGCCGCGCCCCGTGGACGGGGACGGCGACGCGGTCGTCGTGTTCACCTCGGGCACCACGTCACGGCCCCGCGCGGTGGTGCACACGCGCTCCTCGCTCGCCGCCGGCATGACGTCGGTGACCGAGCTGGTCCGGCCCGGGGCCGGACGGCCCGTCCTCGGCGGCACCTTCTTCGTCCTCGTCCCCTCCCTCGCGAACGGGGCACCGGTCGCACTGCCCGCCCGCTCCGCGCACGTCCTGCCCCGGCAACTGCGCAGGCTCGCCCCGCAGGCCACCTACCTGACACCCCCGCAGCTCCGCCAGGTGCTGGCGCGCGGAGGCCGGTTCACCGGCCGCGTGTGGACCGGATCGGCCCCGGTGAGCACCGAGCTGCTCACCCGGGCCAGACGCGCGGGCGCCGACGAGGCGTGGGGCGTCTACGCCCTGACCGAGCTGTTCCCCGCCGCCGCAGTCGAGCAGGCCGGCAAGGCCGCCTTCACCGGAGAGGGCGACCTGGTCGGCGCGCCCCTGCCCGGAGTCGTGGCCAGGACCGACGCGTCCGGCGAGCTGCTGCTGACCGGGCCCGCCGCACGGGACCGCTACCTGGGCGAGGAACCGGACCCGTGGATCGCCACCGGCGACCGGGCACGCCTCGACGGCGGCAGGATCGTACTGGAGGGCCGCCGCAAGGACATGGTTCTGCGCCGCGCGGAGAACATCTACCCGGGGCTGTACGAACCGGCGTTGCACGTGCCGGGCGTCGAACTCGCCCTGCTCGTGGGCGTACCGGCCGGCGACGGCGACGAACGCCTGGTCGCCGTCGTCCAGCCGGCCCCCGGCGCAGACCGCGACGCGCTGCGGACGGCCCTGGCGGGCCCGCTGGCCCGCATGGGCTCCGCCCGGCCGGACGCGGTGCTGCTCGCAGGCATCCCGCTGTCCGGCCGCTCCCGCAAGCCCGACCGCGCCGCCACCGCCCGTCTCGCCGCCGCCCGCCTCGCCGGACGGAGCCGGCGATGACCACGCCCGGCGACGCACCGCCGCTGTGGGCCGTGGTGCCCGCCTACAACGAGGAGGCCGGGATCGGCGCCACCCTCGCGGCCCTCGCCGCCCAGACCGACACCGGCTTCACCCTCGTCGTCGTCGACAACGCCTCCACCGACGCCACCGCCGCCGTCGTACGCCGCTTCGCCGTCGGCGCGCCCTTCCCCGTGCACCTCGTCCACGAGGCGGAGCGGGGCACCGGCGCGGCCGTCGACACCGGCTTCCGGTACGCCGTCGCGCACGGCGCCGGCCTGCTCGTCCGCACGGACGCCGACTGCCTGCCCGCCGCCGACTGGATCGCCGAGGCGCGCAGGGAGTTCGCGCGGGGGACCGAGATGGCCTGCGGCCGCAGCCTTCCGCGCCGCGACGAGTCCCCCTCGCCGGCCGAGCGGTACCTCCTCCCGGCGGTCGTCAGGGCGACCGCGCTGTACGGGCGTTACCGCACCGCACACCGCCATCCGCGCCACCGCGCGCCCTACGTGCTGTGCCACGGCCACAACCTCGCCATCACGGCCGCGCTCTACCTGCGCTGCGGGGGCACGCCCCGCGTCCCGCTGGAGGGCCCGCCCGAGGACGTCGTCCTCCTCGACCGGGCGCGCGAGCACAGCGACCGCATCGCACGCGCCGAGCGGATGGTGGTGCACACCAGCCTGCGCCGCCTGCGGGCCTGGGGCGCCCGCCGGACCCTGCTGTGGTGCTGGGACCGCCGCTACCGACCCGCCGACCCGAAGCAGGTGCACATCCGGTGACCCCACCTCCCGCACGACCCGACGCGTCCGCGCTGCGCGCCGCCCGGCGCCGTGACCGGCGCGTGTACACCCGCTCCCACCCCCTGCTGTTCGCCCTCCTCGCCGCCACCCGCCGCCGGGCGGTCACCCGCGTCGGCGGCACCGTCCTGGTGCACGGCACCGAGCCGTACCGGCAGGCCCTCACCCGCGTCCCGCTGGACCGCACCGCCGCCGGCACCACCGGCGGCGCGGCACGGCGGCTGACCACGGGCACAGCCCTGTTCGACCAGGAGGGGACCAGGCACCGCGCCACCCGCCGCACGGTCGCCGACGACCTCGGCGCGGCCGGGACCGAACGGCTGCGCCCGGTGTGGCGGGACGTCCTGAACCGTCGCCTCGTCCCCCTCGCCGAGGGACGCGACATCGACCTCGTACCCCTGGCCCGCGAACTGGCCGGGGCCACCGTCCGCGCGCTCCTGCGCACCGCCGGCGACCCGGAAGCAGTCGCCGAAGCGGCGGCCGGGGCGGCGGCCGCCGCGGTCCGCGACCACCTGCCCGGCCCCAGGCCGCCGGGCACCGCACGGGCGGCCGCCGAGGCGACGGCACGACTGGAGGCCCTCCTCGCCCCGGCCGGCGAGCCCGGCCCGCCGGCGGACGCGGCCCTGCGGTCCGTGCTCGCGGTCGCCGCCGTCAACACCACCGTCGCCGCCCTGCCCCGCGCCGCCGCCTGGTGCGCCGACGCCCGCCTGTGGGACCAGGCGGCCGACGACCGGCTCCGCCCGGCCCTGGTGGGCGAACTGCTGCGGGTGACCGCCCCCTCCCCGCTGCTGCCCCGCGCGGCGGCGGCCGACGCCGACCTGGACGGCTGCCCGGTACGGGCCGGGGACCGCCTGATCCTGGTCGCCCGGCACGCCGCGCGGGCACACCGCGAACCACCGGACGCCCGTCACCCGGCCCCGCCCGCCGTGGCCCGGCTCGTCTTCGGCGCAGGCCCCCACGCCTGCCCCGGCGCACGCCTCGCCCACGCCCAGCTCGACGACCTGCTCGCGGCGCTCGCCCCCCACCGCCCCGCCGTCCTGCGCGCCCGCCCGGACCGGGGCGCGGCCCTGCCCGGGTGGCGCTCCCTCGTCGTCCGGGCGACCACCGGCCACCGACGACCCCCGGAGCACCGATGACCACGATCGCCGTCACCGGCGCGAGCGGCTTCTGCGGCTCGTACGTCGCCACCGCGGCCGCCGCCCGCGGCGCCGACGTCCTGTGCGTGGGGCGACGCCCCGGCCCGGTCGGCCGGCACGTCTCCTGGGACGCCGCCCGGCACGCACCGGACCTGTCCGGCGCCGACCTCGTCGTGCACTGCGCGGCGGCCGTCGGCGACCCGGTGCCCGGCTCCCCGGCCGAGGCGGCCATGCACGCCGTCAACGTCGACGGCACGGCACGCCTCCTGGACGCCGCCGCAGGCAGGCCGGTGGTGTGGGTGAGCAGCGCCAGCGTCTACGCGCCCGGCCCCGGACGCGCCCGCGTCACCGAGGACCATCCGGTGCGCGGACACCTGAACGCGTACGGCCGTACCAAGGCCGCCGGTGAGGCGCTGGCCCTGGCCGCGGGCGCCGTGGTGCTGCGCCCGCGGGCGGTCTACGGCACCGGCGACCCGCACCTGGTGCCCCGGCTGCTGGCCCGCGTCCGCCACGGCCTGCTCGTGCTGCCGGGACCGAGCGTGCCCCTCAGCCTGACGGCCGTCGAGAACCTCGCGGACGCCTGCCTCTCGGCCGCCGGCTGGCCGCCGGGCGCGTACAACATCGCCGACCCGGAGCCGTACGACCGGGACGAGGCGATCCGCGCCGTACTGAAGGCGCACGGGGAACGGGCGCGCATCGGCCGTCTGCCCCTGCCCGTCGCCCGCACCGCGGCGGGCGCCGCCCAGCGGATGGCCCGGCTGCTGGGCCGCGGGGAGTCGCCGCTCACCCGCTACGCGGTGGACCAGCTGGCGTCCCCGGTCGTCCTGGACGTGTCCAGAGCCGTGTCCCGGGGCTGGACGGCCCGTCGGACCCTGAAGGACTACACCACCGCCGTACCGGACGACTGCCGCACCGAGCGGACGAACCAGCCGTGACACCGCCGGCGCGCGCGGCACGACCGGAGCCCCGGAGCGGACACGGAGCCCCGGCGCGGGCACCGACGCGTGCGCCGGCGCCAGTAGGATGCCCGGATGCCCGAGCCGATACGGAGGAGCCGCAGAACACCGCTCGCCGCGACAGCGGGACTGGTCTGCGCCGGCGCCGTGGCGGTCGTCGCCGTGAACGCCGCGTCGGATCCGGAACCGGAGCCGCGGCCCACGCCGTCGCGGGTGTACTCCTCCTGCCTGGCGGTCGACACCGAGCCGGTGCCGGCGGGCGGCGACCCGTGCGGCGGCCGTTGAGGAACAGCTGAGCGGCTGCCCGCCGCAGGGGAGGGCGGCCGCCGGCACCGAGCAGCCGCAACGCCAGGGCCCGCCCCCGCTCGTGACGCCGGTGGCGTCGACGGTCGGGGACGGGCGGCCGCGGCCGCGCGGGCCACGGGAAGGTCAGCAGGGCCGGATGTAGAAGACCGGTGTCCAGGACGCGGTGCCGGTGTCCTTGGCGCGGTTCGTCCAGCGCAGGCTGCCGTCGGAGTTGTAGAACCGGGCGACGGTGCCGGACGTCTGGTTGTTGTTGAAGGTGCCGTCGCCGATGCCGTCGAAGCTGTAGCGGCCGCACCGGTAGTAGTCGTAGTGACGGCCGCGGCCGTCCACGATGCACAGGTGGCCGTGGGCGCAGGCGACCGCGGCCTCGGGCGAGGCGAGGTCACGGACCTGGCTCTGTCCGGGAGCCGGGAGGGTCACGGACCCGCCCTCGGTCGCGAGCCGGTTCGCCGACACCTGACGGGCGTCCGGGTGCGTCGCCAGGTAGGCGTCCACCTGCCGCTGGAGCTCGGAGGCCTGGGCACCGGTGAGACCGGCTTCCAGCGCCTGCCGGGTGTACGCGGACTGCGTGGCCGCCGGCTCGGCCGTCGCGGAGCCGGACAGCGCCGGCCCCATGACCAGAGTCACCGCGGCCGCCGCCATGGCCAGGACCTTACGTGCTGACATGCTCGTTACCCCCTTCTCGGGCACTTCCGGCGGCCGCGTCCCATAGCGGCCGTCCGGGAGACGTCACACATCGTGCCCGTCGGCGGGTCGGCACTTGAAGAGTTAACTCATGCGCATGCGCTGCATATTGATGTTCCGAAGGTTATCGACGGAGGTGAACACGCTTGTGGGGGACTGCGGGAGGGGCAGGCGGCAGGGCACTGTGGGGGAGACACTGACGGGGGCGCTACGGGAGAAGTGGTGACGGACGGTTACGGGGGGCCTGGCGAGGGCAAGGGGTTCGGCCCCTTCCCCGAGCCGTGCGGGAGCGGGCCGGACACGAGCAGGGCAGGGGCCACGGCCTCCGCCGTGGCGAAAGCGGACGCCGGAAGAAGCGGTGAGCCGCCCCCCGGCGGCGGTTCCCTCACCGCGGCCGACCCGAGCACGCACCAGCTGCGGCTCTTCCTGGCACTGGCCCAGGACCTGCATTTCGGACGGGCGGCGAAGCGGATGTTCATCAGCCAGCCCGCGCTCAGCCGGCAGATCATCGCCCTCGAACGCCGGATGGGCGTCGGCCTGGTCCGGCGCTCCACCCGCCGGGTGGAGCTCACCCCGGCGGGGCAGGCACTGCTGCCCGAGGCCCGCGCCGTCGTGGAGGCGACGAACCGGCTGAACGAGGTGATACGGAGCCACTCGCGCCGGATGTGCGGGAGGCTGCGGGTCGGCTTCATCGGCGCCGAGGCGGCGATGCCGTACGCCCGGCGGATCCTCGCCGAGTTCCGGCGGAGGCATCCGGAGAGCGAGATCGAGATGCGTTCCCTGGACCTGGTGAACCAGGTCCAGGCACTGGTCGGCGGCGAGGTGGACGCCGCCTTCCTGCGGCAGCCGCTGCCCGCGGGCATCCGCACCCTGCAGCTCGCCAGCGAGCCACGGGTGGTGTGCCTGCCCGCGGGCGACCCGCTCGCCACCCGCAGCGGGGAACCGCTCACCATGGCGGACCTCGCCGACCGGGTCTTCGTGGACATCCCGGGCGACGCGGTGCGCGGCTGGTGGGACCACTGGACCGGCAACCCACGGCCCGACGGCACCCCCGTACGCTACGGGCCGGTCGTCACCGACATGGAATCCCTGCTGCTCGCGGTCGCGAACGGACAGGGCATCGCCTTCCTGCCGGCGGCGGCCCGCGAGTTCTACCCCCGCCCGGGACTCGTCTACGCGGAGGTCGGGGGACTCTCCCCCTGCACCGCCGCACTCGCCTGGCTCGCCGAGCACGGCGAGGACACCGAGGTCGCCGCCCTGCGCGCGGCGGCCCGCGCCGTACTGCGCACGACCGGCCCCGGCAGGTAGCCGGCCGGCGGGTCGCCCAGGTCTCCCGAGCCGCCGGCCGCGATGCGGTCACGGCCGCGGCGACCGGACGATCGGACGACCGCTCTCCACCCGGCCCCACGACGCCCCTGCCGTCTCCACCGATGCGGCCGAACGGGCGGGCGGCGAGAACTGCTTCCGAGGACACATCCGGAACACGTGCCACGCGTGAGCGATGAATTCGAGCGATGAGCCGGGTCTGCCCTGGTATGACACGGATCATCGCTGACATCTCGGTCTCCCTCGACGGATTCGTCACCGGACCCGACCCCGGCCCGGACAACGGACTGGGCACCGGCGGCGAGGCCCTGCACACCTGGGCCTTCTCCGACGACCCCGACGACCGCCGGATACTGCGCGAGGCCACCGCCCGCTCGGGCGCCGTCGTCCTCGGCCGCCGTCTCTTCGACATCGTCGACGGGCCGAACGGCTGGGACGACACGACCGGCTACGGCGCCGGCGAGGTCGGCAAGCCCGCGTTCGTCGTCGTGACGAGTTCGCCACCGCGGTCGGTACGGCTCACCGGCCTCGACTGGACGTTCGTCACCACCGGCCTGCCCGATGCCGTCGCCGCCGCACGCGAGCGCGCCGAGGCCGCGTCGTCGGACAGCGGCAAGGACCTCGACGTCGTCCTCATGGGCGGCGGGGCCACGATCGGTTCGGCGCTCGGAGCGGGCCTGGTCGACACGCTCGCGCTGCATCTCGCCCCCGTCGTCCTGGGCGCCGGGACGCCACTGTTCACCGGCGGAGCGCCGCGCACGCTGGTGCAGCGCGGCACGACCCCGACATCGACGGCGACACACCTGACCTACGACGTCCTGCGGTGACCACGACGCGCCACTCGTCCCGCCCTCACCGCCACCGCCGCCGTCCGGCTGTCCCTCACGCCGTGCCCGGGCACACCCCTCCGCCAAGGACGTGGGTGCGGAGCCGACCTGCCGTTCCCGGACCCGGGAGGCGGCGGACCCGGTACGCAGTCTTGAACAATGCTCATCTTTCCTGATGTGATCTGCGGCACTGTCGACCGACCGTGCCGGAGGTCCCGTGTACCGCCGTCTGTTCGCCACGCTCGTCTGCACCCTCCTGCTGTCCGTCACCACCACCGCCCACGCGGGGGCCGCCGTCGCGGACCACCGCGATCCGTCCCCCGCCGTCCCCCGGCTCACGGACGACCGGGGCCGCGTGCTGACCCTGCGCGGCTGGAACGTCGAGGACAAGACCCACCGCGGCGAGGCCGCCCTGTCCGCGATCGGCGAGCACCACTTCCGTGATCTGCGGGCCCGGGGCTTCAACTTCGCGCGGCTGCTGGTCTTCTGGGACGACCTCGAACCCGAGAAGGGCCGTTACAGCGAGCGGTACCTCCGCAGGATCGAACGCATCCTGGACTGGGCGCACAAGCACCGCGTCCAGGTCCTGATCGACGCGCACCAGGACGTCTTCGGGCCCGCGTTCGGCCACCGCGGCATCCCCGAGTGGGCGACCAGGACCGACGGACTGCCGTTCACCCCGCACCCCGACGACTGGTTCGCCGAGTACTTCGAACCGGCCGTGCAGCGGGCGTTCACCCACCTCTACGAGGACCCGGACCTGCGGCGCGCCCAGGCGGACATGTGGCGCGTGCTGGCCGGACGGCTCGGGGACCACCCGGCCGTCCTCGGCTACGACCTGATCAACGAGCCCATGGGCGAGATCGCGGAGGGCGAGGACCTGCCGACGGCCGCCCGGCGCATCGAACGCGAGCACCTCACCCCCCTCTACAACCGCCTCGCCGACGCCGTCCGCTCCGTCGACGACGACTCCTGGATCTTCTTCGAACCGACCCCCATCGTGGGCGAGGGCGTCCCCACCGGCCTGGGCCGGATCCACGACCCCAAGGCCGTCTACGCGCCCCACTTCTACAACACCGCGATGGAGGCGGGTGCCGACTACGACCCCTCGGCCGGCTGGATCGAGGCGTACGAGGCCGCGGTGACCGTCTACCCGAGCCGGTACCGCGTCCCCGTCGTGGTGGGGGAGTGGGGGCCGCTCAACAACACCCTGCCGAACATGGGACGTTTCTACCGTGACGCCCTGGCGTCCCTGAACCGCTACAGCTCCGGCTGGGCGGGCTACGTCTGGTGCTACGGCGGCGGATACTGCGCCGTCGACGCCGAGGGACGCTTCAGGGCCAACAAGGAGCAGACCGCCGCGCCGTACGCCCCGGCGGTCGCCGGCCGGGTCACCGCCGAGACGTACGAGCCGGACAGGGGTGTCTTCCGGCTGACGTACCGGGCCGGCCACGGGGTCACCGAGGTCTCCGTGCCGCCCCGGGCGGGCGGCTGGCGCGTCGCGCTGACCGGGGACGCCCGGACCGCCGCACCCGTGCTCCCCGGCGACCGCGCGACGGTCGCGCAGGTACGGGCCAGGCCCGGGGCGCGGGTCACCGTCGTCGTCACTCCGCGTAAAAGTTGAGCAGTTGTCTTGTTCCAAGGGTTCCCATGGGGCCTACCGGCCAATAAAACCCTCGGTAACCCCACCACCAGGAGGTGCAGTGAAGGGCACACGGCACAGACACCACTGGCTGACGGCGGCCGCCGCCGCGGTGGCGGTGATCGGCGGGACCATGTCCGCCACCGCCCCCGCGCAGGCCGCACCGTCCGGCCCCGGCGCGACCGTCTCCTCCGTCCCGCTCCCTCCCGAACTGGAGACCCTCCGCGCGGCCGAGGCCGTCGAGCTCTACGGAAGCCCCGCCGAACGGCCGCTCGACGACCGCAGGACCAGCCTGGTCTCCCTCGGCGACAGCGAGATCTCCGGCGAGGGCATCGGCACCTACGAACCCGGCACCAACGGCCCCGACAACTGGTGCCACCGCTCACCGGAAGCCGCCATCCACCGCACCGGCATCCCCGCCGACCTCACGTTCGACGTGTCGTGCTCCGGCGCGTCCACCGTCAACATCCGCATCGGCGGCACCAAGCAGTACGCCGACGAACTCGTGCAGAGCGACAACCTGGCGATCAAGGCGCGCAACACCCGCGTCAAGATGGTGCTGCTGGTCGCCGGGGCCAACGACGACCTCCAGTTCGGCCCCGTCATGACCGACTGCGTCACGCGCTACCTGCTCGGCCAGGGCCCCTGCGAACCCAAGTACGCCCCCGGCTGGCAGGCCCGCGTCGACGGCCTCGTCCCCAAGGTCGAGCAGACCGTACGCGACCTGAGGAGCGTGATGAGGGACGCGGGGTACGCCGACGGCGACTACAAGCTCGTCCTCATGGGCTACCCCAGCCCCATCGGCCCCGACTTCCGCGACAACCCGGACTTCTCCGGCAAGCTCGCCTGCGGCGGCCTGGGATACGACTCCGACACCGTCTGGGGCCGCAACACCGCCGTACCCGCCTTCGAACGCGGCATGCGCAGGGCCGCGGCCGAGACCGGGGCGATCTACCTCGACAACTCCCGGCTCTTCCACGGACACGAGGTCTGCATGGAGGACACCTGGGCCCGGGGCGCCTACATCGACCTCTCCAAACCCGGCACACCCGACGAGAACTCCCTGCGCCAGTCCTTCCACCCCAACGCGCGCGGCCACGCCGCCTTCGCCTCCTGCCTCACGCAGCTGTACGCCTCGGGAGCCCGGGAGGCGAGCTGCGCGGACGTCGACTCCTCCGGGAAGCCGGTCCTCTTCCCGCACGCCTGGGACGCGGTCTACCGGCCGCTGACCAACAGGGCGACCGGCACCTGCGTGGACGCCGACGCCGCCGCGAGCGCCAACGGCACCCGTGTCGTGGGCTGGACGTGTCACGGCGGCCGCAACCAGGGCTGGTGGTACGACCCGCAGCGGGGAACCGTCCACACCGAGCTGACCCAGGACCGCTGCCTGGACGTCCCCGACGCCCGCTACCCGGCCGGCACGGGCCTGGTCCTGTGGAACTGCCACGGCGGGACGCACCAGAAGTTCGTCCGTGACGGGGACACGATCCGGCCGTCGGCCGCGCGGGGGCTCTGCCTCACCCTGGCCGGCCCGAAGGAGCCGCTGCGGATCCAGAACTGCGACGGCTCGGCGAACCAGCAGTTCACCTAGGCACCCCACCACCCCACCGGCCCACCCGGGCACCCCGCCCCCCGGCGGGGTGCCCCCGGCGGGACCCGCCGGAACGGCCGGGCGGGAAGCCGGCCGTGCCGTCCGAGTGGTGTGCCATCCGGGTGGTGTGCGGGCCGCGGCTGTGCCTGTGCCCGCCCGCGTACGCGTCGACTGCCAGAGTTGCCCGCATGGAAATCGGCTACAAACTGGCCTCAGAGGCCTTCGGCCCGGAAGAACTCGTCCGCCAGGCGGTACTCGCGGAAGCCGCGGGCTTCGACTTCGTCGAGATGAGCGACCACTTCCATCCGTGGCTGGACGTCCAGGGCCACTCCTCCTTCACCTGGACCGTGCTCGGCGCGATCGCGGCGAAGACGGAACGCGTGGGACTGGTGACCGGAGTGACGTGTCCGACGGTCCGCTACCATCCGGCGATCATCGCGCAGGCCGCCGCGACCCTCGCCCTGGTCTCCGGCGGCCGCTTCGTCCTGGGAGTGGGCTCCGGCGAGCGCCTCAACGAACACGTGGTCGGCCGGGGGTTCCCCGACTCGGTCCGGGTCCGCCACGAACTGCTGCGCGAGGCACTGGACATCATCCGCCTGCTGTGGCGCGGCGGATACCGCTCGTACGAGGGAAAGCACCTCAGGCTGGAGGACGCGCAGGTCTTCGACCTGCCGGAGAAGCCCCCGCTGATCGCCGTGGCCGCCAGCGGTGCCGATTCGGCGCGCATCGCCGCCGAACTGGGGGACGGCCTGTTCGCCACCGAGGACAAAGCCTCGATCGTCCAGCACTACCGCGCCGCCGGCGGCACGGGCCCCGGCTACGCCGAAGTGCCCATGGCCTGGGCCCCCGACGAACAGACGGCCGCCCAGGCCGCGCTGAAGACGTCACGGTGGGCCCTGACGGGCTGGAAGGTGATGAGCGAACTCCCCAACCCCGTCAACTTCGACGCCGCCACCACCACGGTCCGCACGGAGGACATCCTCGGGAAGTTCGCCTGCGGCCCCGATCCGGACCGCTACGTGACGGCGGTCCAGTCCTACCTCGACGCCGGGTTCGACAGGCTGGTCATGCAGAACGCGGGCCCCGACCCCGACGGGTTCATCGACTTCTACCGCCGTGAACTCGACCAGCCGCTGCGACGACTGCGTCCCGCCCGTGCCTCTTCCTGACGGCCACCGCGGCACCTCTCCCGTCCGCGGCATCGACCACGTCGGCGTCACCGTCCCCGGCACCGAGACCGCCGCCGCCCGCGTCGAGGAAGCGGGCGGGCGCGTCCTGCCCGGACCCAACCCCCTGCCCGGCCCCGAGAACGGGCAGCGCAACCGCCTGGTCCACACGCACACCCCCTGGGGCAGCACCCTCGAGCCGATCACCCACCCGGATCCCCAGCCCTACGAGAAACACACCGCACGCCGACGCCGGCGCCCCTGACCTCCCTGTTCCGCCCGGTTCGCCAGAGCGGGCGGACGGCGCCCGGACGCCGGCTCGTTCCGTCTCGCGCAGTGACCTGTCGGGTGCGCTCCGGCGACCCCGAAGTACCGCTCGGAGCGGCGGCGGGCCCGGCCGGCACTTCGCAGCACGACGGAACGCCGCGTACAGGGCGCCCTTGGACCCCGGCAGCACTCTTAGGCCACAAGTGGCGTGCGTCGGCTCGTAGTTGGGAATTAGGGTCGTACTCCTGGAGGTCGTCGGAAGGGGAGACGCGTGGAACCCGTGGCAGCGGACCTTCTCATGGCTCTGGCGAGCGGGACCGCCGGGGCCGCCGGACAGAACCTCTGGGAGCGGCTGCGTACCCTCGCCCAGCGGCCCCCCGCCCGGCAGCCCGACGCCGCACAGGCCGACGGCGAGCCCGCGGTGGACGAGTTGGCCGTGGCCCTGGACGAGGACGCCTCCGACGAACAGCGCGCCGCCCGGCTGGCCGAGGGCCTCGCCCTGCGGGCCCGCCAGGACCCGGCGTTCGCCGAGGCCCTCACCCTGTGGCGACGGGAGGCGGAGCAGCTGTCCGCCGTGGCGGCCGGCAAAGGCACCCAGCATCAGGAGATCTCGGGAGGCACCCAGCACAACGTCGTCTTCACCCGTGACGTCCACGGTTCGGTCAACCTCGGCTGACCGGGGAACGGAAGCGGGGGAGACGGGTGTGGCGGGCGGCGAGGGAGGCCGGACGGCCGACGGCGGCGGTTTGCATCAGGAGATCTCCGGGGGAACCCAGCAGAACGTCGTCTTCGCGCAGGTCATCGAGAACGTCTCTCTTCACGGGGATCACGACCTTCGCGCGGTGCGCGGCACCGGCGGTCCCGGCGCGGCGGTCCTGCCGTCCGCCGTCGTTCTGCTCGGGGTTTTCCTGCTCCTCGCCCGCCCCAGGCTTCCGCTGCCCGCGGAACTCGACCCGGGGCCGGTGACCGGCGGCTGGGCACTCCTCGCAGGCGCCGCCGGATATGCCGTATGGTCCCGGGTCCGCAGGGAGCGGGCCCGCCGACGCCTGGCCGCCTGGCGCACCAGGCGCAGCCTCGCCCGCGCCACCGAGGCCCTGGCGGAGGGCCTGGCCGTCCGCTACGACGAGGACGAACGTCTGACAAGGATCAACGACCCCTACCCGCTGGACGTGACCTGGACGACTCCGGAGGCAGAGGAGGCAGGGGAGGGAGCCGACGCAGAGGAACACCACCTGCCGGCGCGTCCCGCCCCGCCCGACATCGCCGCCTTCTACACCACCACCCCCGCCCGCCGCCTGGTCGTCCTCGGTGGCGCCGGGGCCGGCAAGTCCGTGCTCGTCCTGCGCCTGGCCCAGACACTGCTGCACCGCCGCGCCAAGGGCTCCGACGACCCGGTGCCGGCGGTCGTGTCCCTGGCCTCCTGGGACCCGGACCAAGGACTGCTGCGCTGGATGGCGGAGCAGCTCGCCGACGCACACCCACAGGCGTGCACCCCGGTCCCCGAAGCGCCCGCGGCGGACGTCGCCTTCCACCTCCTCCTCACCGGCCGGGTCCTGCCCGTACTCGACGGCTTCGACGAACTCCCCGAGGACCGGCGGGCCGCCGCCCTCCACCAGATCAGCCAGACCATGCGCGGCCGCCGCCCCTTCGTGCTGACCAGCCGTGAACCCGAGTACCGCGAACACGCGCCCGAAGAGGCGGACTTCGAGCGCACCGAGATCCGGCTGAGCCCGCTCGGTGACGCGACCGTACGGGCATACCTCGCCCCCGGCCGGGCCCGCAGCCGATGGACACCGGTCCTGGACCGGCTCGCCGGCCACTCCTTTGCCGCACCGCCCGAAGTGCGGCGGCTGCGCGAGGTGCTGAGCGTTCCGCTGATGGTCGGCCTGGCCCGGGTCGCGTACGCCCGCACCACCGCCGATCCGTCGGAGCTGCTGGACCCGGTCACGTTCAGGACCCGCGCCGACATCGAACGTCACCTGTACGACGCGTTCCTGGACGCCGTCTACAGCTCCTCGCGCGACATACAGGCGGCGCACGGCGGCTGGTCGCCCCAGCAGGCCCGCGCCTGGGCCGGTTTTCTCGCCGCCCGGATGAAGGCGGCGAACGAACAGGACCTCGCCTGGTGGCGCCTGGACGAGTCCCTGCCCCGGTCCGTCGCCGTGCTCGTCCTGGTGCCGGCGCTCCTCGTCGGCTCGCTGTCGGTCGCGGGCATTGGCTACGGCCTGCCGTGGTGGTGGCAGTGGCTGCCGCTGCTGTCTCTGTCCGGCGCGTACGCGATGCTCTGCGGGCTGGCACTCGCCGGGGAGGCGGCAGCGCGGACCACGGGGCGGCATGTGCCGCCGCGCAGGCTGCGCCGGCCCGGCCGCGAAGACGTCCGGGACGCCTTTGCCCGGTGGCCGGACCGGGCGCGGGCGGCCCTGGCCGTCTTCGCGATCGCCGCGGCAGGGACAGCCGCCCTCCGCGGGGGCGACCTGGGGTTCTTCCCGCTGGCCTACGGCTCCGGCGTGGTGGTGTGGTGGTACGGGCGCCGGGTCCTGGGGCGCGTGTGGCGCAGCGCCGATCCGGCCCTGGCCGGCACCCCGGCCGCCCTGCTGCGGGCGGACCGGCGAGGCGTGCTCACCCTGGGCTGGTTCGCCCCGCTCCGCCCGGGCAACGAGGCGACACCGCTGAGGTATGTCCTCCTCCTGCCACCCGTGATGCTGCTCACCTGGCAGTTCATAGGAGGCGGCAGGGACGTCGTCACCGTCCGCCACTGGGCGCTGATGGCCGTGACCATGCCGGTGTTCTGGCTGCTGTTCTCCTTCGGCCACTCCGCATGGGGCGGGTTCACCATGGCCCGCCTGTACTTCTGGGCCACCGGCCGGCTTCCCTGGCGTCTCCTGCCGTTCCTGGAGGACGCGCACGCCCGCGGGGTGCTGCGGCAGGCCGGCGGCGCCTACCGGTTCCGGCACATCGAACTGCGGGACCGCCTTGCCTGCAGCGTGCCGGCCGAGGTGCTCGCGCAGCCCCGGACCACCCCCGAGCGGGTTCGCCGGGCCGTGGCCGCGGTGCTCGCCCTCGCGGTCTCGGGCGGGCAACTCGCGGTGGTCTACGGCGTAGTGCACGCCGAGAACCTGCCGGGGCCGGTCCGCTCGCTGCCCGCCGCCTGCGCACTCCTCGACCCGGCGGACCTGTCCCGGCTGATGAAGGACCCGGCCGAGGCAGGCACAGCCGACGGAGGGTCATGCTCGGCGGACGAGCAGGCGCCGTTCAGCCGCAACGTGTCCATCCGCATCAGTCAGAACCTGCTGGCCGGCGACGGGGCCTCCCTCAGCGGACCCGAGACAACCCAGTCCTTCTACGTGCAGTTACGGGACCAGGCGACGAAAACCGCAGAGAAGGACGCGTCGGCCGGCGGCTTCCACCGGGATCTCAGCGGCCTGGGACACGAAGCGTACCTGGCGGTCTGGCCCGGTTCGACCGACCTGGCGGGGAGCAACGAGGCGCCGGGGGCGACGGCCAGGGTCGGCGTGCGGACCGGCAACGCCCTGATCCAGCTCGACTACACCGAGGAATTCGCCCCCCTCGGCCGCGCCGCCGAGATCGCCCAGATCCTGTCCCGAAAGGCGCTCCAGAGGGCGGACCTCACCGGGCTCCAGCCCCGCGAGGGGGATCCGGAGCCTTTCTTCCAGGGGACCACCGAGCCGGCCGTCGACCGGCCGCTCACCTCCGTCACGCCACAGCCGCCCCTCCCCGGCAGAGACCACCGCTTCGTGTTCTACAACCGGCGGACTGAGGGTTCGGTGCACGGCGCGACCTGGCAGGGCGACGAACGTTCCCACCTTTGGCTGCTGTCCCTCGCCCACTTCGTCTTCCGCGCACCCAAGCACATGGACTGCCGTTTCGGCAGTTACGGCGCCGGCGCCCCGCCCACGTACACGTGCACAGCGCTGCCCGACCACGTCGAGGCGGGTCTGCTCCCCGAACTGCGACTGGAGTTCCGCAGCCTGTGGTGCGGAGAGAACTGCACCGACGAACAGAAGACCGAATTCCTGCGCGCCGCCCCCGGCCATGCCGCCACCACCTGGACGAAGCACGACAGACGTACTTACTACGCGCCCGAATCCGTCGGCGACAACCGCTACCGCATGGCCATGAAACGGCTCTGGGGCTGGCAGGACAGGAGCGAAGGCACCCAGCACGCCTTCCTGCTGTGGGTGCGCATCGAGGTTCCGTCCGAGCACCGTGCCCTGGCGCAGAAGGTCGTCAACGACATGTACGCGCAGACGGGCGCCGCCGAGATCATGCAGTTCGACTGACTCCGTACCGGCCCGGCCCGCACCCGCCCGCCTCCGGACACCAGGGCTCGCCCCCGCCCCCGGCCGGCGGCCGGAGGGTGACCGCCGTGCAGATACCCGCCAGGGAGTCCCTCTCCGCCACGTTCCAGTCGCTGGAGAAGGCCGGGACCGCACCGGCGTCACGCAGGCGGCGCATCGGCCACGTCTTGTGCCGGCGGTCCGCGGCTCGATCACATCGTCGGTGTACGGCTTCAGCGGCCCCACGCGCAGGCGGCCGCAGCCCTTGCCGCAGTGGAACCTGGCGGGACGTCAACGGCTGTACCGCCGGCCCCATGGCCGATCCAGAACAAGCGTCGGTGCGATCATCTCCCCATGGACACGAGCGCGGGAAAGATGATCGCCGTTCCGCCGGGGCAGGTGACGCTGTCGGACCGGCGGACGCAGCGCAGTTGGCCGGTCGAGCTCGCGCCCTACGCACTCGCGGCGCTCCCGGTCACCCAGGCGCTGTACGCACAGGTCACCGGCCTGCGGCCGAGCACCGCCCAGGGGGACTCACTGCCCGTCGAGAGCGTTTCCTGGTGGGACGCGGCCCGGTTCTGCAATGCCCTGTCCCGACGTGACGGGCGCTCACCCGCCTACCGCTTCCACGACGTCGGGGAAGGAATCGAGTGGGACGCCTCCGCCGACGGGTACCGGCTGCCGACCGAAGCCGAGTGGGAGTACGCCTGCCGTGCCGGTACGACCGGACCTCACTACGGGCCGCTCGACGAGATCGCCTGGTACCGCGACAACTCGCACGAGCGGATCCACGACGTGGGCGGCAAGCAGCCCAGTCAGTGGGGCCTTTACGACATGCTCGGCAACGTCTGGGAGTGGTGCTGGGACGTCTACGACGCCGAGGTCTACGGCGCCTACAGAGTGCTGCGTGGCGGAGGCTGGTTCGACGAGCACTGGAGCTGCCGGGCGTCCGTGCGGCGTCGCAGCCACCCGGCTTTCCAGGTCGACGACGTGGGATTCCGCATCGCGCGTTCCCTTTGAGTGTCGAGGACGGCCACCAGGCGGCCTCCCGCGGACGTCCCGTCCGAGCCCCGTCCGGCTCCTGTACGGCCTACGGGAGCCGCCCTGCGCAGCCTGACCGCACACCAAGTGGACGTGCCCGGCGGGGCCCTGCCGACTTCCACCAGCCGTTCCTGCCCGAGGGGCCGGCGCGCATGACGGCGGTGGAGGAGGAACGCCCGCGCGCTGCTCGCGGGCGCCTCGCGGCAACGGGTGCGGCTGATGCCGCGGGCCGTGGCGTTCGTGCTGTGCGCCGCCCTGCCGCCCGTGATCGCAACACCGCGCGGGGAAGAGTGTGTTCGCGTGCGCTCGGGGCATCCGGGTCGGCAGGAAGCCGCCGAGCCGCAGGGGCCGGACGCTGTCGAGGGGATGGGAACGCACATGCGGAGCAGAGGGACGAAGGCGAGCACGATCGGTGTGGCCGCCGTCATGGCGAGCGTCGTTCTGACGGGCTGCGGTGGCGACGATGAACCGAAGGCGCAGAAGACCGGTGCCGCACCGAGTACGAGCGGTGGCGCTGGTGCTCAGGAGCAGGGCACCGCGCAGGTGCGGGCCGCCTACGACAAGACGGCCGCGGCCGAGACAGCCAGGATGACGATCGACATGAAGCTCTCCGCACAGGGTGAGTCGATCACGACCGCGGGCAAGGGCGCGCTCGACTTCGAAGAGGGCGAGAGCGTCATGACCGTGACCGCCGAGGGCAAGAGCATCGAACAGCGCGTGGTCGACCAAGTCCTCTACCAGAAGGTGCCCGGGCAGAAGGTCCAGGGCGGCAAGACCTGGATGAAGATCGATCTGAAGAAGGCCGCGCAGGCCCAGGGCGTGAACGGCCGGCAGATCGGCGACCCGGCCCAGTCGGCCGCCTACGCCAAGGCGATCACCGACAAGGACGTCACCGAGGCCGGCAAGGAGAAGATCGACGGCGTCGACACCACCCACTACAAGGTTTCGGTGGACGTCGCCGAGCTGCCGAACGGTGCCCAGCTGCGCCGGCAGGTCGGCCCCACCCTGCCGATGCATGTCTGGCTCGACGACGAGGGGCGGCTGCGACGCCAGCAGCTCGACATGACGGTCAAGGCCCCGGCGTCCGCCGGCGCGAAACCGGACAACGGTGCCTCGCCGCAGCAGATCAGGATGACCATGGTGATGCACTACTCCGACTTCGGTACCGAGGTCGACGCGGAGGCACCGCCGGCCGCCCAGGTGGCCGACATGACGGACGAGGTGATGAAGCAGGGCCAGAAACGGTAAGGCGGTGCAAGGAACGGGCGGTCGGGCGGCACGGCTACGGCCCGGCAACCGGGGCGTGTTCGGCCGCCGGTTGCTGGGGCCGCCCCACGAGGAAGAACCACGGATGACCGAGAACCCGTCTGTGCCCGGTCCGCGCCGGGACATGGTGATGCGCAACGACCGGTGGGATTCGGGCTGGAACCACGTCCTGCCCCGCCAGGGCTTCCCGCCGACGATGCGGATCAGCCCCCTGGACCGCCTGGCGGCCGCCACCGGCCAGAACACCGACGATGTCCGCGTCACCCTCACGGAACTCGTGAAGTCCGGCGACGCCCAGGCCCGGCACGGGCAGGAACCGGCCGACACGGTACGCCTGGCGACACACCGGCGTCTCCGCCCGGTCATGAACTGGGACCACTTCCACGAGAACCGGACGGAGCCGAGCGCAGGACCGACGGCCCATGACTGAGAACGTGCCGGGCGCGGTGGGAAGGGAAGACACCCGCCTGATCGTGATCCGCGGCAACAGCGCCTCGGGGAAGTCGTCCGTCGCGGCCGGCCTGCGCGAGAAGTTCGGCCGCAATCTCGCGATCGTCGGCCAGGACAACCTGCGCCGGACCGTGCTGCGCGAACACGACCGGCCCGGCGGCGCGAACATCGGCCTGATCGACCTGACCGCCCGCTACGCCCTGGACAACGGCTTCCACGTCGTCGTGGAGGGCATCCTGTACGCCGACCGCTACGGCACGATGCTCCAGAACCTGGTGCGCGCCCACCGCGGTGTCACACGCTGCTACTACCTCCACGTCCCCTACCCGGAGACGGTGCTCCGGCACGCGACGAGAGCCGACGCCGAGTACCTCGGGCACGTCACCGAGGACCATCTGCGTGACTGGTACCGGGAGAAGGACCTGCTGCCCGACGGCATGGAGAGCGTCATCGACGCGGCCTGCACCCTGGACGACACCGTCCGGCGGATCCTGCGCGAGAGCGGCCTGGACCGGATCCCGCCGGTCGACCGTTGACGAACCGGCCGAAGGTGCCGCCGGGAAACCACTCCCGTCGACCACACCACGAGCCCCGGGGGAAACCTCAGTCCCTCTCCCGTACGGCGACCGAGAAACCGAACTCCCCGCCGGGCTCCTCGCACAGTGAGCCGGGGATCCCGCCGACGGCCGCACACAGGGCCTCGGCCATGCCGCGGGTCAACGGTCCGTCGGGGCGCGGGTCGTCGGAGCGAGGGTCGTCTCCGGACGCGGCGTCGGACTCCCGCCGAGGCCGGAGGCCCGTGTCCCGGTCGGTGAAACGTGGCAGAGTCACCCTGCCGTCGTCCTGGAGCCATCCGCGCGCCGCCGCGGCCACCACGACCCGGATCCGGCGCTCGTAGGTGTCCGGCACCACCTCGGTGAACAGGGTCAGCCGCACCAGCCCGTTGCCGTCGTCCATCCCGTAGGGCAGGGACCACTCCACCACGCCGTCCACCGGGTCCGAGCCGAGGTCCCCCGCCGCACGCTGTGCCAGGTAGTCGGCTCGGCACAGATCGATGAACGGCCCGAGTTTCTCTGCGACGTAGGCGTGCCAGTACTCGACGGCCATGTACAGCCTCCTCGGTGAGGGCGCAGCCTTCCGGTCCGGCCTGGTAACGGCCAGCCTACACAGCGCAGTTGGCGCTGCGGCGGCAACGCCGGCCGGAGGGGACCGGTCCGGGCTTTCTCCTGCCCGGGCTCCACCCGTGGTGCGAGACCGTCCCCCGGCCCAGGAGGAGTGGGCTCGTCCGGACGAGGGCCCGGGACGCTTCCTGTCAGCGCACCTCGTCGAAGAACTCACGGGCGTCTCCGACGAACAGTTCCGGGGCTTCTCTCGCGAGGAAGCGGCGCCCCTGCCGTGTCCGGCCTGGGCGGTCCGATGCCCCGCGGCATCTCTGACGTGCTCGGGGGCCGGGTAGGGGAAGGCGAGAGACCGAATGACATGACGGTGTCCTCTCTCGGGTCATACGTTTGCCCGTCGATCTGGCCATCCGCGACTGGGCCCGCCGCGATCCCACCGTCGCCGAGCGTCTGCGCCGCGTGGACAATAAGCGCATTCAGCTGGCGCGCGACGCGATCCGCACCTTCTGCGACGACCCTGACGAGGTCGAGGCCCGCGCCCTGCTCGCCTTCTGCACAGCCATCGGCAGCCACTTCCTCGCCGCCGACCACCCCGGCACCACCCGTGCCCCAGTCCTCGCCCGCGCCGCCGACATCATCTTCGGCCTCCCCCCTGGCAGCCCCGGCGTATGACCACCCTCCCAGGAAGTGCGTTGCCGGTCCTCGCTGTCCGGGGCCGAGGGCCCGGACTCCGGGGAAGGGCCGGCACTCGGCTTCGCCACACCCGCTCAGCTTGCGGTTGAACGTCAAGCTGACGAGTCATCTCCTTCGGTGTGCTGCGATCGCCGCCAGGAGCGTAAATCCGTTGCCGTAACACCGACGTCTTCGATGGAAATGCCTCCATGACTGCCGCTGAGGACCGTGCGGAGCACGTGGTGCGGAACCGGCACTACTGGGACGACCAGGCGGCTGCGTGGCACGGGCCGCTCGCCCGCGATCAGTGGTCACAGACAGAACCACGGTGGGGATTGTGGGCCACGCCCGAGTCAGAGGTCCGCGTACTTCCCGACGGCACAGCCGGGATGCGCGCCATCGAGCTGGGCTGCGGCACTGCCTACGTTTCCGCCTGGCTGGCCAGAGCAGGGGCCGACCCGACCGGGATCGACCTGTCGGAGAAGCAGCTCGCCACCGCTCGCGCGATGCAGGCGGAGTTCGGCATCGGCTTCCCCCTCGTCCTGGGCTCGGCCGAGAAGGTGCCCTGCGACGACGACACGTTCGACCTGGCGATCAGCGAGTACGGCGCCTCGTTGTGGTGCGACCCCTACCGGTGGATCCCGGAGGCGGCCCGGGTTCTCGTTCCTGGAGGCCGTCTGGTGTTCATGCGCTACTCGCCGCTGTACGCGCTGTGCGCATGGCCCGGCGGATCGGCGACCACCACCTTGTCCCGCGGGCAGTTCGGTCTGTCCCGGCTGGATTGGGGGGATCGCGTGGAATGGGTCCTTCCGCATGGCGAGATGCTTCGTCTGCTCCGGTCCTGCGGCTTTGTCGTCGAAGACCTGATCGAGGTCCAGGCACCCCGGCCCGCACACCGGGACTACGCGGAGATCCCCGCCGACTGGGCTCACCGATGGCCCGGTGAGGAGATCTGGAAAGCCCGGCTGGCAGGCTGACAGGCCGTCGAGGTCACCGCGTCGGACAGGGAAGGAGAAACGGCTCGTCGGCCGGCCGCAGGAGACGTCCAGCGGCCGGCGCCACCGCGCGGACAGGCCCTCGGGCAGGCCGGCGGGGCGCGGACGTATCTCCACGCCGAGCAGTGCGGCGGCCCGTCGCCGGTGCCACTCCGACCAGTGCCGCAGCGCCCGCACCGACCCGCATCAAGAGGGGCAGTGCCGTCAGCCCGAAGGCGATCGCGCCCACGGCCGGTACCGGCAGTACGAGCAGGGGCGCCGACGCTGCCGGCAGGCCTACCGGCAGATACGCGCTTGCCCTGATCACTTGCCTTCGTGACTCGCTCGTGCGGATCAGCGCGTGGCACACCCCGTGGCGTGCACAGTACGGCTGGCTGTACCCCTGGCCCCGGGCGTCGGCCTCCGCCCGCCACGTGCAGGCGCGCCACCGCGGCCATGCGCCCGGCACCCTCACCCGCCCGGTCCCTCCCCCCCGGCCCGTCCGTGGGCAACGTACGTCCGCGCACCGGCCCCTGCAGCGGCAGCGCCTTTTGGACGGTGAAGAACACGCCCTTGAGGTTGACGGCGATGCCGTGGTCGAAGTCCGGTTCGGTGACGTCCTCGAATCAGTGCCTCGACCGCGCCGAGGTCGGCGGCGCCGGCCACGATCCCCGAGGCACCCGGGCCGAGCTCCGCGACAGCGGAGTCCACCCGTGCGCGGGTGCCGCCGGTGATGAGGACGGTCTTGTCGGTGCACCGGTTCATGCCGGTGTTCCCGTCAGGGTGTGCGTGAGGTGGTCGCCGAGGTGGGGCAGCCAGTCGGGCCGCGCGTTACCGAGGAGATGGTCGCCGTGCGGGACGGACAGGTAGCTGCCGTGCGGCGCCAGACGGGCCAGGGGCTCGCCGTTCGTCACGCCGGGGATGACGTCCTGACCGCCGTCCACGACCAGCAGCGGAGCCGCGATGCGGGGTGCCAGGGCGGTGAGGTCCACGTGGTGTACGAACTCCTGGGCGGCGTCGGTTCCCCCGGCGCGTCGGGCCATGAGGTCCCGTACCGGCGGGGGCAGTTCTTCCCAGTCGAGGCGGAAGGGACCGCTGACGGTGGCGACGGCCGCCACGCGCGGCTCCAGCGCCGCGGCCCGGGCCGCGAAATACCCTCCCAGACTCAGGCCGACGAGCCCGATGCGTGCGACGCCGAGGGCGTCGACGACCCGCCCCACGACCCGCTCGTAGTCCGGCACGAAGGTGGTGGTCGCCGCCAGCACGCCCTGTCCCGGGCCGTCCATCGCGAACACCGCCAGCCCCCTGGCCAGCAACGCGGACACCAGATCGAGGAACTCCTCCTTGGCCGAGTCCAGGCCGGGGACGACGACCACGGTCCCCGGCGCGTCGACGGGGCCGCGCAGCCAGCCGGTGAATCCCTCGCCGCTCACCCGCCGCGCA
The DNA here is from genome assembly GCF_042870695.1 of Streptomyces sp. NPDC006384. NCBI lineage: Bacteria > Bacillati > Actinomycetota > Actinomycetes > Kitasatosporales > Streptomycetaceae > Streptomyces > Streptomyces sp. NPDC006384. The sequence continues at coordinate 37,120 of NZ_JBIAHR010000033.1, read as the reverse complement.
CCGGGCTCCAGCACGGTGAGCGCTCGGCTCAGGGCGCGATCCGCCTCGACGGCGGCACGAGGTGCTTCCGCGTACGGCGCCAGGGTGGCCAGGTGGAACCACCGGGCCGCCGCCAGCAGGTACTCGCCCGCGGAGAGGGGGGACTTCGCGCCCTTTGCCCGCTGGAGGTAGCCGTGCCCGGTGCGCAGGAAGGACGGCCCCCAGTCGGCGACGGAGGTGAGTCCATCGGTGACGCGCCGGTACTCGTGCGGGTCCACGCCCGCACCGATGGCGCGGGACCACTGGGCGGCGGCGTACTCGGCGGTGCTCATCGTGCTCCTCCGGTCAGCAGGACGGCCTTGCCGCGTATCCGGCGCTCTCGCAGGTCGACCAGGGTGCCGGCGGTCTGCGCCCAGTCGGTGATGCGGCCGATCTCCGGGTGCAGCCGGCCCTGTTCCACGAGGCGCACCAGGGCGGAGAGATCGGGACCGTACGGGGCGCCGGCGTAGTGGAAGTGCCGGATCGTGACGCGCTCGGGCCCGCCGAGAAGCTGGAAGAAGTCGAGGGTCACCGGGATGCGGCTCGCCTGGCCGAACCAGACGAGTGTGCCGCCCGGACGCACCTTCGACAGGGCGAGGGGCAGATCGGGCCCGCCCGTGGACTCCAGCACGACATCGAACGGTCCCCGGGCCGCCGCGACCTCGTGCACCACCTTCGCGCCCAGCTCCGCGAGCCGCTCACCGCGCACCGGCGTGGCCGTCACCGCGGTCAGCTCGGCTCCCGCGCTGACGGCCAGCTCGGTGACGTAGTGGCCGACGCCGCCCGAGGCACCGGTCAGCAGCACCCGCCGGCCGACCAGGGAACCGGCCGTACGCAGCAGCCGCAGCGCGGTGATGCCCGCCAGCGGCAGGGCCGCCGCCCGTACGCTGTCGATGGCGCCCGGCAGCACCGCGAGCGAGTGCGTGGGCACGGCGGCGTACTCGGCCCAGCCGCCCTGCGCCGGGTGCCCGACCACGCGGGCGCCGATGCCGGGGCCGGAACCGTCGGCTGCCGCCTGCACGACGAGACCCGCGATGTCCTTGCCGGGCAGTGCCCCCGGCCGGGGGCACTCGAGAAGGAAGGTCTCGCCCCGGTTCGGTGCGAACGCCTCGACCTTGACCAGCGTCTCGCCGGGCTCCGGCACGGGCTGGGGGACCTCGGTGAAGGCGACCGGACGCGCCGGGTCACCCGTGGGAATCAGTCTTCGCATGGAGAGGATGCAACTCCCGTGGGAGCCCCACGATCCAACAACGAACGGGCGAAGCCGACAACTTCTGGTTGTCACCTATGGTGAGAGCCATGGATCTCGACGTGGCCCAGGTACGTGCCTTCGTGCGCACCGCCGAGGAACTCCACTTCGGCCGGGCGGCCGGGGCGCTCGCCATCTCCCAGCAGGCGTTGTCCAAGAGGATCGCGCGGCTGGAGTCCCTGCTCGGCACCGAACTGTTCCGGCGCGGCGGCAACGGCGTACGCCTCACCGACGCCGGACGGCGTTTCCTCCCGCCGGCCCGGCAGGCCGTGGCCGCCGCCGATGCCGCCGTCGCGGCAGCGGTCGGTGAGGACCGTCCACTGCGCGTGGACGTCTGGGGCCACCTCTACGCGCCGATGCGGACGCTGGCCCAGGTCGCCGGGCAGGCCGGGAAGCTGACGCTGGGGCACGGGCGTGATCTGCCGTCGGTGACGGCGGCACTGCTGCACGGCGACATCGACGCGGCCTTCGGCCGGGTCCACCCCCCACTGCCCGCCGGTCTCGCGCACCGCCTGGTCCGCCTCGAGCCGGTGGATGCCGTACTGAGCACGGACCATCCGCTCGCAGCCGAACCGGCGCTGCGACCGGCCCAGTTGCGCGGCAGCACGCTGTGGGCACCCGGTGCGCTGGACCGGCTCGATTTCCTCCACCGGTTCGCCGACCGGTTCGGCATCCGGGACACGGCCACGAGCGTCAACCTGGGACTCGCTCACTTCCTCGCCGAGGTGGCCGGAGACCCGCACCGCTTCTCGCTGGTGCCCGCGGACGTGCCACTGCCGGAGGTCCCCGGCCTGTGCTCGGTCCCCCTGGTCGATCCCACGCCGCTGTACGCCTGGTCACTGCTGTGGCGCACCGGCAACGGACATCCGGGACTGAACAGCCTCACCGCCGCCTGCGCGGGAGAGGCCGGGCGAAGGCGATGGCTGGAGTACGACCCGGCTCGCGACTGGCTGCCCGAACCCCCCGCAAGCGACCCTGGCCCCGGATCAGAGTGACCTCGCTGCGGACCCTGCACGAAGCAGCCCGGGATCGTGAGCGACGACTTCAAGCGTGTGGGATCGCACGACCGCCCGATGTCCATCCGCGCCGGCCCTGCGGGCTCCCCGTGCCGGATCGGCAAGGACGAGGTGGCGATCCAGTACCGCATCGTCCGCCGCGCCTCGACCGCCAGGCAGTCCCTCGACGCACAGCAGGACTCCCTCACCGAGGCCGGAGCGACACACGTCTTCTCGGAGAGGATCTCCACCCGCGTCACCACGAGACGAGCCTGCGCGACACCGCCACGCGGCTCGTCGTCACCACGGGCGCGAAGAAAGACCGGCCCCTCACCCGCCACCGTCGTGCGGATGCTGCGCGAACACGACGAACAGGCCGCCACGACGGCAGCCACGTGATCACCCGGCCGGGTCGGTCATGCTCAGAGTCAGCCGGTGATGGGCTGCGGCGGTGGCGGTGCCGAGGCAGACGTGGCGGCGCATGTCGTATGGAGTGACCACCGCCCGGTAGTGCTTGAGCCGGTTGACGGCCCGTTCGATAAGCGCTTTCCGTGCACGCCGTCGTCAGCGAGCATTGATGGCGTGAACCCACCTACACGTATCAGTACGCTCACGCTGAGGCATGCGATACCGCACCCTCTCGCGACAGAGCAGTGGGCGGAGATGCGCCCACTGATCGATGGCCGGGATGTGCTCGGAGAGATCCATCCCGAAGGGGTGGCGAGCTGCTCACGCCGGGAGTGGTTCGGGCCGGCCGAGGAGTGGCCGTTGACGGCGCTGAAGGAACCTCGCCGGATCGAGCTGTCCAACAACGACTGCTGCACCGGATGCTGCGGAGGAATCTTCGTCACCATCCACCGCCAGGGCGGCCGGGTGGTGTGGTCGTCCTGGCAGAACACGAACGACATCCGGATCCCCGTACCCGCGGATGTCCACTTCGACGCAGTTCAGTACGACGCCGAACTGGCACGTGCCGTTGCGGACACCGCCTGGGAAGAGCCCGTGGACACCATCGCCCGGCTGGTGACCCAGGAACTCGCGGGCAGCAGCTGGTTCGAGCGGTGGGATTGCACGGTGGACCAGGTGGAGCTCCGGCGTACGGTGCCCGAAGGGGTGGAGGTGTACTTCAGCCGCCGGGACACACGGGCGCACGGCCCCGACTTCGCCTTCGATCTGCCCGTCACCCGGCACGAACCGGCCGAGGAACAGGCCCGGCGGTTCATCGAACTGATCACGTCCGCCGATCCCCGCAAGATCGCCGAACCGCTGTAAGGGCTCCTGACAGAAGTGGTGGGCTTTGACCTGGCGAGAGGCCGGTGTCGTGCACGAGGCCGCGAGGCGAGCGGAACGCGGTCAGCCGCGTGATCGCACGTGAGGAGCCCGGCGACGCCGGCGGTCATCCCCGGGACACGGGTCCCCCGTGGATGGGGTCGAAGTCGCCGTCGCCCGTTCCGAGCACGGGCCCCGATTGTCGCAGCGCTGTTATATTAGCGCTATGACATCTTCGGATCCCACAGCGCTGCCCGATCCCTGGCGCTCCCTGCACGAGCTTCTGGCATCCATGGACGCCGAGATCGAGCAGGTCTACGTCGAGCGTGGCATCGAGGGGGTACGGCCCCGGTTCGCCTATCCGCTGATCCGGCTCGCCCACACCGGACCACTGACCATCCGCGAGCTCGCGGAGTCCCTGGGCCGCTCGCACTCCGCGATCAGCCAGACCGTCACCGCCATGCGCAAGGAGGGTCTGGTCACCTCCGAGCCTGGTCCTGACGCCCGCACCCGGCGGATCGACCTGACCGAGCGCGGCCGGTCGCTGGTGCCGTTCCTGGAGGCGGAGTGGCGCGCCACCCACGAGACCGTCGCCGAGCTGGACGGCGAGGTCCCGTACGCGATGACCACCGTCGTCGAGGATGTACGGCGGGCGCTGGAACGCCGGCCGATGCGGCAGCGGATCCTCGACCACCTTGCCGGGCCACCGCGATGAGAGGGCGTGTCCGTGTCCGGTTCCTCGACACCCGGCCGCTGCGGACCAGTCAGCCGTTCCGCGACCTGTGGATCGGCACCTCGTTCTCCCAAGCCGGTGGACAGATAGCCAACGTGGCGGTGCTGGCCCAGGTCTGGGACCTGACCGGCAGCCCGGTGGGCACCGGTGCCATCGGGCTCGCCACCGGCCTGCCGATGGTGCTGTTCGGGCTGCTCGGCGGCACGTTGGCCGACACCGCCGACCGCCGTGCGGTGGTGCGGGCCACCACCGCAGGCCAGCTGCTGGCCGCCGCAGGGCTGTGTGCCCAGGCCCTGGCGGACAACCGCAACGTGCTGCTGCTGCTCGCCCTGGTGGCCATGGGGACGAGCTGCGGTGCCCTCGGAGCTCCTGCCCGGCGCACCTTCCCGGTCCGGCTGCTGCCGGGCGACCAGGTCGCGGCCGGTCTTGCGTTGACCAACGTCTCGTTCCAGGCGGCGATGCTGGCGGGTCCCGCGATGGCCGGACTGATCATCGCCCACGGGGGTTTCCCTGCCGCCTACGCAGCCCAGGCCGTGGCCATGGCCGTCTCGGTGCTCGCGATGATCCGTCTGCCCGCCATGCGGCCCGAAGGCGCCGACGCAGAAGGCGGCAGGCGGCGGGCGGAGCGTGGCGGCTGGCGGATCGTCCTGCGCCGCCCGACGCTGTGGGGCTCGATGGCCACCGACCTCTCCGCAACGCTGCTCGCCATGCCCGTCGCGCTCTTCCCGCTGGTCAACGAGATCCGCTTCGGGGGAAACCCGCAGACCCTCGGCCTGTTCCTCTCGGCCGTCGCGGTCGGGGGGATCACGGCCGGTCTGCTCTCCGGCACGGTGACGCGCTGGCGCCGTGGCGGCCTGGTCCAGTTGTCCGCAGCCGGTGTCTGGGGCCTGGCGCTGGCCTGCTTCGGCCTGTCGGGGCAGTTGTGGCCGGCGCTCGGATGCCTGGCCGTGGCGGGCGCCGCCGACACCGTGTCCGTCGTCACCCGCGGTGCCCTGGTCCAACTGGAGACCCCGGACGTGTACCGGGGGCGGGTCTCCTCGGTGGAACACGTCATCGGTGTCGCGGGCCCCGAACTCGGCAACTTCCGTGGCGGCCTGTTGGCGTCGGCCACCTCCGCCTCCTTCTCCCTGGTCATCGGCGGACTGTCCGCCGCCCTGGCGATCGCCGCCGTGGCCGCGGTCAACGCGCCCCTCCGCGCCTACCGCACGCCGCCTGCCGCCGCGAAACCGACCGCTCCCCAGGCCGCCGACACAGCGGCGACCACCGGCCAGGTCACCTGATGCGCCTCCGGCCTCGAGCCCCGGTGAGAGGGGGTGTCACCGCGTCGTCGGCCGAGGACCTGCCCGGTGTCCCGCCCACCGGCGGCCTCGGCCACGGCACCGTGTCCTGGGACGCCGAGCGGGTGCGTGCCATGGCGGCGGTCGTGGCCGGACGCGGGGTGACACCCTGCTGACCGTCGCCGCCGTCCACGGCGACGAGAGCGACGGCAGCGCCCGGCAGTACGACACCGCCGTGGTCCCCGCCCACCGCGGCAGAGGGCTCGGCGTATGACTCGAGGCACACATGCTGCGCCGGCAGCGCGCCATCCACGCGTACCGGCTCGTCCTCACCGAACGGAAGGAATCCGCATGACGTCCTTCGACCCGGTCGCCGAGTTCGACCGGCGGGTCCGCACCCTCACAGGCCTCGGCTACCCGAAGCTGTCCCGGCTCACCGAGGAGAGGTTCACGGCCCTGCTCGAGCCGCTGCGTGCCGCCGTGCCGACGGCGGCCGGCGCGGACCGGGACCTGGAGGCCGGCCGTGTGCCGTTCGTCCTGGCCGTCACCCGCGAACTCGCCCCCATCGAGGAGACGATGCCGCGCACCGCGCTGCACGGCGGCGGACCGCCCGGCTTCGTCGACCGGTCCTTCGAGCCCGGCGCCCTGGAACGCTTCACCGCCACACCGGAGACGCGCCTTCCCGGACAGCGGGCATACCTGCTGACCGGCGTCGAACGCGGTGAGGAGTTCTGCGGCGTCGTGCCCCGCGACGCCATGGCCACGATCACCGGACGGGGCCGCTCCCCGCTGACCATCGAGGAAGGCATCGCCCTTCTCACCCGGTTCCCGGAGCTGATGGTGAAGAACAGGTGCTTCTCGCTCGGCGGTTCCCGCAGTGGTGACCGCCGGGCGACGGAGGCCATCATCCCGGTGGCGGCCTGCGCTGTGGGGGCTGATCAGGGCGACGACCGGCACGAGGGCTCTCCACCGCCTCTGCTGCCGGCTCCCGTCGTGATCGACGCCCCGTTCTGGTGTGAGGGACGCCCCCTACGCCGACGTAGGGTCCTCGTCGGCGCGTTCGGCGCGTTCGGCGCCCGAGGCCCGGGCCGGTAGCCTCTCCCGTGCCCACGCCAGCACCTCCTCGGTGCCCAGTCCTGCGACCCAGACGTCGGCATGCCCGCTGTCACCGCCGTTCGGCAGCGGCCCCACCCCGATCACCCGCAGACCCGCGCGCCACGCCGACTCGATCCCGGTGAGGGAGTCCTCTACGGCGAGGGCGGCCGCTGGAGGGACGCCGCACAGGCGCGCCGCCGTGCTGTAGACGTCGGGCCACGGTTTGGGCCGCACCACCCGGCCCTCCTCCCCTTGCGCCACCGCCTTCGCCGCCTCCTCCGCTCCGGGCTCGCCGGGCATCACCGTGGGCACGACGACGTGGCGGAAGTACCGGCGCAGTCCGGCGCGGGAGAGGCTCTCGTCCACCACCTCCAGCGGACAGTTGCTGGCCACCGCCAGCGGAACCCAGCGGGCACACAGCCGTACGAACTCGCCGGCGCCCGGCATGGTCAGCGGGTCTTCCGCGACGAGGGACAGGAAGTGCCCGAGGAGCGCCGCCGTCAACTCCAGGGCCAGTTCCGGCTTGTTCGTCTCCTGGGCCATGAGTCGCCCGCAGTCGACGTAGTGCACGCCCTTGGCGCGTTCCGCGAAGCCCGGTGGCGGCAGCAGTCCGAACTCGCGGAAGGCTCGGGTGCGGGCGTCCTGCCAGTGACGCTCGGTGTCCATCAGGGTCCCGTCGCAGTCGAAGACGATGGCCTCGGGGAGCCAGTTCGGGAGAAAGCGTGACGTCGGTGCCACGATGGCCTCCTGGGAGCGAGCGGTCGCACGCGTCGTGGGACCGCGGAGCGAAGAGCTGCGGCCTCCCGGGACGGGCCTCCAGGGCCGTCGCCGTTCCTCGCCGATTCCTTCGACCGGAACGATTCGCATTTCGGGGCATCAGCCGCAAAAGGAAAACATTGCAACGGCTACGTTATTCTGGCTCCGAAAAGCGGCGCAATCACTACTTCGAGTGCTCGACTGCGACGCGGTAAGGGTGTAAGCCGCCTTTGGCGGTGAGCCCGGACCGGCGTTTCCGGGACGTCAACGCATCCTGGAAAAAAGGAACTTGGTCCTGCCTCTGCGGTGCCCGAACTCCGCCGACGTGCGACGACGCCGTCGGCCGGCGGAGCGGGAATCGACCCTGAAGGGTCACTTGTCACTCGCGCGTGTGCGTATTCGAAAGAAAATGCAATGACGGCGCACGGTTGACGCTTGTTTACTCCGGGCGTACGCGGGCGCACTACATTTTCCGTCGTTCATTCCCCAACGAGCAGAGGGACACGGGACTGTGCAGGAACGGGCCAGAGAAACCCGCAGATCACTCCTGGAGGCGGCCGCCTGCCTCTTCGCCCGGCAGGGATACGTGGGCACCAGCGTCAACGAGATATGCGCCCGGTCCGGACGGACCAGCGGCTCCGTCTATTTTCACTACACCAACAAGGAAGGCATCGCCCTCGCCGTCGTCCGCGACGGCTTCGCCACCTGGCCCGGCCTCGCCGCGCGGTACGACGACCGGACCGTGCCGCCGCTGGACCGCCTCGTCATCCTGAGCTACGAGATCGCCCGCGCCCTCTCCGAGGATCCCCTGACGCGCGCGGGCGCCCGTCTGTGGGCAGAGCGCAACACGATCAACGTCCGGCTCCCCGACCCCTTCGTCCTCTGGACGGCCGCAGCCACGCGGCTGCTCGCCCAGGCCCGCAGAGAAGGACAACTGGCCGCCCATGTCCACCCGGCCCCCACCGCCCGCACCCTGGTCCGCGCCTTCTTCGGCTTCTGCACCCTCACCGAGGCGCTGGAAGGCCCGGCCGCCCTCACCGGCCGCCTCGCCGACTGGTGGCACCTGACCCTTCCCTCACTCCAGCGGGACCTGCGCCCGGTGCACATCCCGGTGCTCCCTCCGGCCGACGGCGCGACTGCCTCACAGGCGCCCACCGCCGCCGGGCACGGCGGATAGGGCCGGCCGGCAGCGGCTCCCTCGTGCCGGCAGTTGCCGCACTGCACGGGGGAGCGTGTCCCGGAACGACGTGTCAGCCCGGTCCGCCGAGCCGTCGGCGGCCGGCTTGCCTTCAACGGCACGCTCATCGAGACCGGCACCGACTCCGACCTGCTCGCTTCCAGCAGGGCCGAGGGCGGGGGATCCGCCAAAGTTCGACTGACCCGCGCACGTCCCCAGCCAAGGCCGGAGACCGACCATCCCTAACAGACCACGCGCGAACGCCGGCACAAGATCCATGCCCTGCTCGACGCAGGCGTCGGCCTCATGGACTGAGCCCGCCGCCTCGACGTCGCCCTGAACACCGTCAAGCGCTACGTCCGCACCCCCTGAACCGCCCGCCGACGGGACCGCCCATCCCCCGGTCAGGAAGGCGATCCTGGCCACCCGGATACGGAACCCGTCGGACCCGCGCGCGGCCGCGGTCGAACGACCGGGCGGACCGGGATCACCGCGCCTCCCCGGGGTCCCCCGACCGGTGCCGGGCACCGGGGCGGCGTCGGCCGGGACCGGCCAGCCAGTGGTGGACCGCGAGCGCGGTGGTGCGGGCGTGCTCCTCCAGCACGGTGAAGTGGTCACCGGGCACGGTGACTTCGGTATGCGGCAGGCTCCAGACCGGGGCGGGCTCCGCGCCGGGCAGCGGGTCCCGGGCCCGTACGAAGAGGGTGGGGGAGTCGAGCGGCGAGGGCTCCCAGCCGGTGAACAGCTCGAAGTACCCGGCCATGGCGGTGAGCCGGTCCGGGTCGGCCGAGGGGAACTCCGCGGCCCGGAGCAGCATGTCCGACGTCATCGCGGAGAGCGCCTGCCCACGGTCGTCACCGCTGGGGTAGGTGTCCACCAGGACGACGGCGAGCGGGGCGGAGCCTTCGGCCTCCAGTCGCTCGGCCACGGCCTGGGCCACCCAGCCACCGGCCGAGCGGCCCAGCAGGACCACCGGTCCGTCACCCGCGACCGCACGGACGGCGGTGGCCTGAGCGGTGACGAGGGCGTCCAGAGTGGCCGGCAGCGCCTCTCCGGCCGCGAACCCCGGGTGCCGCACCGCCGACACCGGTCGCAGACCCCGCAGCCCGGCGCCGAAGCGCGCGTACTCCTGGGGCCCCGAGAGCACGCTGAGGGCGGGGAAGCAGACCAGCCGGGGCCCCGCGCCGCCCGGTGCGAGCGTGACGGGGCCGAGCGCCGCACGGGACGCGTCGGCCGTGCCGAAGACCGGACGGAGGCGCGCGGCGATGGTGAGCAGCGCCATGGCGTCCCACGTCCGCCCGCGGGCGCAGGCGGTACGGAAGAGCGCACCCAGGGAGGCGTCCGAAGCGACTGCGGCGTCCGGGCCGCCCGCCGCCCGCGCCGGTGCTCCCGGCCGACCGGAAACACCGGCACCGTCGGAAGCCCCGGCGCCGCCGGAAACACCGTCGTCCACCGGCCGTCCGGAGCCGTCCGGACGGCCGACGGCAGCCGGCCCTCCGGGAGTGCCGGGAGGAATCGCCTCCCGGGCGTACCGCTCCGCCAGCTCGGCGGCGACCGCTCGCGGGGTCGGGAAGTCCAGCAGCAGCGTGGCCGGCAGCGCCAGCCCCGTCGACGTCACGAGCAGGTTGCGCAGATCGACCGCGGCCAGGGAGTCGAGCCCCAGGTCCGCCAGCAGCTCGTCCCCGTCGATCGCGTCCGCCCCCTCCGGATGGCCCAGTACCGAGGCCGCCAGGGCCCGCACCTCCGTGAGCAGCAATCCGTCCCGCTCACCCGGGGAAGCGTCCGCCGGCAGCCGGCCGAGCGGAGCCCCGCCCCCGCCGCCCGCGCCCGCCGCGGCGGAAACGGGCGCCGGGGACCGGCCCACCGCCGGATCGCCGTCGCCGGGGGCGCCCGGTGCGAGGCGGGCCGCCACCACCACCGGGTCGTCACCCGCCACGGCGGAGTCGAACAGGGCCAGGCCCTCGTCCTCCTCCAACGGGCCCAGCCCCGAGCGGGCCATCCGCCGCAGGTCCGCGTCGCCGAGGTGCGCCGTCATGCCCCCGTTCTGCCGCCAGGGACCCCAGACGATCGACGTACCGGGCAGACCGAGCCGCCCGCGGTGCTGTGCCAGCGCGTCCAGCACGCAATTGGCAGCCGCGTAATTGGCCTGACCGGCGGAGCCGAAGGCACCCGCCACCGAGGAGAACAGCGCGAACACGGACAGGTCGCACCCCCGGGTCAGCTCGTGCAGGGCGAGGGCGGCGTCCGCCTTGGGCCGCAGCACCCGCTCCAGGCGGCCGGCGGTGAGCGCCGGGACGATGCCGTCGTCCAGCACCCCCGCGGCGTGCACCACGCCGGTCAGCGGACGGTCCGCCGGCACCGAGCCGAGCAGGGCGGCGAGAGCCGTCCGGTCCGCGACGTCGCACGCCCGGACGGTCACCTCGGCACCCGACTCGCCCAGTTCCGCGACGAGTTCCCTCACCCCCGGCGCGTCCCCTCCGCGCCGCCCGGCGAGCAGCAGATGCCGGACGCCATGGACGGCGACCAGATGCCGCGCCACGAGCATGCCCAGGGAACCGGTGCCGCCAGTGACCAGGACGGTGCCCTCCGGATCGAGCCGCCGCACAGGCCGCCGCTCCTCGGCCGTCCCGGTCACCGGCACCAGTCTCGGTACGTACGCCGTTCCCCGTCGTACGGCGATCTCCGGCGCCGCGGCGGCCAGCAGGGCAGGGAGGCGGCGCCAGGAGCCGGGACGACCGTCCATGTCGATCAGGGCGAAACGGCCCGGGTTCTCCCGCAGGGCCGAACGGACCAGCCCCCAGACCGGAGCGTGAGCCGGTACGGACGTGCTCGCGCCGGGCGTTCCGATGTCTTCTGAACCAGTGCCACCGTCCACCGGACCACCGGTGTCCGGGGCGACGGCGCCGGAGGTGACGAGGACGAGACGGGAACCCGCCGGGCGCGGGTCGGCGAGCCAGCCCTGCACCAGCTTCAGTGCCCAGCCCGCCGCCCACCGGATCTCCGCCGCCGGGTCCCGCGTGTCACCGGCCGTCCCCGGCGGTGGCGGGCACGGTGCCACGAGGACGGCCGGGGCCGCACCGTCCGCCTCCGGAGCGGCGTACACCGGAACGCCGGAGCCCTCGGGCGCGAGCACGTCCACCAGCGGGGTGCCGGCCGCTCCCAGAACGCCCCACGAAGGCACCGCCGCGGGTACGGCCGGCTCGGCCAGCGGCACCCAGTCCGTCCGGTGGAGCGTCCCGGTGACCGCGGCGGACGTTCCCGGTCCGGTACGCGGAAGGGACCGGAGCGTCAGCGAACGTACCGCCGCCACCGGCGCGCCCGACGCGTCGGACAGCTCCACCCCGGCCCGCCCGTCCGGCCCGGGCGTGATCCTCACCCGCAGCCGCCGCGCGCCGGCCGTGTGCAGCCGCACCCCGCTGAAGGCGAACGGCAGGGACACCCCACCGCCGCCCGTCCCGCCGGGCTCCGGGACGCGGCCGTCGAGCGCCAGCGCGTGCAGCGCCGCGTCCAGCAGCGCGGGATGGAGCGCGAACTCCGGACCGCCGGCCTGCGGAGACGCGGCCCCCGCGGCCTCGGGCAGCACGACCTCGGCGTACAGCTCGGCCCCGAGCCTCCAGGCCGCGCGCAGACCACGGAAGGCGGAACCGTAGCCCAGCCCGCTCCCGGCCAGCCGCTCGTACGGATCGGCGTCCGGCCGGCCGGCGTGCAGCGGCACCGCGCCCGGCGGTAGCCAGGGCTCACCGCCGGCCCCGGCGGCGGCCGCGCCGAGGTCCGCCGGCCGCTGCTCCGGCACGAGCGTCCCGGAGGCGTGCCGCCGCCACGTCCGGTCACCGGCCGGGGTGTGCGGCCGGGCGTGGAAGACCACGGTCCGCCGCCCCGTGCCGTCCGGCCCGGACACCTTCACCTGCAGCTCGACCGTGCCGTCGGGGGACAGCGACAGCGGTGCCGTCAGGACGAGTTCGTCCAGGACCGGCGCGCCGGCCGACTCACCGGCGTACAAGGCCATCTCCACGAACGCGGCCCCCGGCAGCAGTACCGCTCCCGCCACCGCATGGTCGGCCAGCCAGGGCCGGTCGCGCACCGAGAGCAGCCCGCTCAGCAGCAGCCCGCCGTCGTCGGCCGTCGGGGTACGGGACGACAGGAACGGATGGGCCGGCGCGTCCGGCGGGGGAGCGGACCGGTGCCGCGGGGCGGCGTCGAGCCAGTACCGGCGGCGCTGGAAGGCGTACGTGGGCAGGGTGACGCGCCGCCCGCCGCGCCCGGCGAAGACGGCCCGCCAGTCCACGGGCACGCCGTGGGCGTGCAGCGCGGCCACCGTGTCGAGCAGGGAGTCCGCCTCCGGACGCGCCCCGCGCAGGGCCGGCAGGACCAGCGGCGCCGGGGGCCGCTCGCCGTCGGGCGCTCCGTTTCGGCCCGGATCCGCCGGAGCCGGTCCGGACGGGGCGAGGCATCTGCGGACCAGGCCGGTGAGCACCCCGTCCGGACCCAGCTCGACGTAGTGCGCCGCGCCCCGGTCCCGGAGATGTGCCACCGTTTCGGCGAAGCGGACCGGGCGCCGGACGTGGTCCACCCAGAACTCCGGCGAGCGCATCTCCTCGTCGCCGGCCGCCCGGCCCGATACGGCGGTGACCAGGGGAAGCCGCGGCGTGGCGAAGGACAGACCCCGCACGACCTCCGCGAAATCGGCCAGCATCGGTTCCATCCGCACGGAGTGGAAGGCGTGACTCACCCGCAGCGGTGTCGTGGACCGGCCCCGCTCCCGGAAGTGCGCCACGGTCCTCTCCACCGCCGCCTCGTCCCCGGAGACGACCACCGAGTCGGGCCCGTTGACGGCGGCGATCTCCACCGCACCCCCCGTTCTCGCCAGATGGGCGGCCACCTCGTCCGCACCGGCGGACACGGCGGCCATCGCACCGCCCGGGGGCAGCGCGTCCATCAGCCGGCCCCGGGCCGCCACCAGCGTGCAGGCGTCCGCGAGGGACAGCACTCCGGCGACATGCGCCGCGGTCACCTCGCCCACCGAGTGCCCTGCCACCAGATCCGGGCGTACGCCCCACTCCTCGAGCAGCCGGAACAGCGCCGTCTCCAGGGCGAAGAGCGCCGGTTGCGCGAACCGGGTCGTGTGCAGGAGCGCGCCCTTCCCGGTGTCCGGGCCGGCGAACACGACGTCCCTCAGCGGCACCGGCAGCAGCGGATCGAGCAGGGAGCAGCACTCGTCGAACGACCGGGCGAAGCCCGGATGCAGCCCCCGGGACTCGTACAACTCGCGCCCCATGCCGACGCGCTGGCTTCCCTGGCCGGTGAAGAGGAGGGCCAGCGCGCCCCGGCGGCGGGACGTGCCCGTCCGTACCCGGGACAGGGGTGAGCCCTCCGCCACCGCCCGCAGGGAGGTGAGCAGTTCCGCACGGTCCCGGGCCACGACCACGGCCCGGTGCGTGAAGGCGGCGCGGGTGGTGGCCAGCGAGTACCCGATGTCCACCGGGGCCGCGTCCGGGTCGGCGGCCACCCGGTCGTGCAACCGCCGCGCCTGGGCCCGCAGCCCCGGCCCGCTCCTCGCCGACACCGGAACAGCCACGGGCACCGGACCAGCCACGGGCACCGGAGCCGTCCCGCCGTCGGCGCGACCGTTCCCGGCCCCGTCGTCCACCCCGGCGGCCGGCGGCGGGGTGTCCCGGTCCGCCGGCGCCTCTTCGAGCACCACATGGGCGTTGGTACCGCTGATGCCGAAGGAGGACACCCCCGCCCGGCGCGGACGGCCCGTCCTCGGCCACTCGACCGCCCGGTCCAGCAGCGCCAGCCGCCCCGACGACCAGTCGACCCGGCCGGTCGGTTCGTCGGCGTGCAGCGTACGCGGCAGCATGCCGTGTGCCATCGCCTGAACCGTCTTGATCACGCCCGCCACCCCGGCGGCGGCCTGCGTGTGACCGATGTTCGACTTCACCGAGCCCAGCCACAGCGGACGCTCCCGCTTTGCCCGCCCGTACGTCGCCAGGAACGCCTCCGCCTCGATGACGTCGCCCAGCCGGGTACCGGTGCCGTGCGCCTCCACCGCGTCGACGTCCCCGGGGGCCAGCCCGGCGTCCGCGAGGGCCTGCAGGATCACCCGCTGCTGTGCCGGGCCGTGCGGTGCCGTCAGTCCGTTGCTCGCCCCGTCCTGGTTCACCGCCGAGCCGCGCACCACCGCCATCACCGGAAGCCCGGCGCGGCGTGCTTCGGACAGCCGGCTCAGCAGCAGCATGCCGACGCCCTCGGCCCACCCCGTGCCGTCGGCGGACGCGCCGAACGCCTTGCAGCGGCCGTCCGGGGACAGGGCCCGCTGCCGGCTGAACTCCACGAACGACAAGGGTGCCGACATCACCGTGACCCCGCCGGCCAGGGCGAAGGAGCACTCGCCGCGGCGCAGCGCCTGGGCCGCCAGGTGCAGGGCGACCAGCGACGAGGAGCAGGCCGTGTCCACCGTGATGGCCGGGCCCTCCAGGCCGAAGGTGTAGGCGATGCGGCCGGAGGCGACGCTCCCGGCGCTGCCGATGCCGAGGTAGCCCTCGACGTGCTCGGGCGTCTCCGTCAGACGGCCGGCGTAGTCGCTGTACATCAGCCCGACGTACACCCCGGTCGGCGAGCCGCGCAGCGTGCGGGGGACGATCCCCGCGCGCTCGAACGCCTCCCACGCCACCTCCAGCAGCAACCGGTGCTGCGGGTCCATGGCCACGGCCTCGCGGGGGGAGATGCCGAAGAAACCGGGATCGAAGCGGTCCACGCCGGTCAGGAAGCCGCCCTCGCGCACATACGTCCGCCCGGGCCGCCCGGGGTCCGGGTCGTACAGCGCCTCCGTGTCCCAGCCCCGGTCCGTGGGGAACGGACCGATGGCGTCCGTCCCGTCGGCCACCAGCCGCCACAAGTCTTCGGGGGAGCTCACGCCGCCGGGGTAGCGGCAGGCCATCCCCACGATCACCACGGGATCGTCGTCCGCCGGGGCCACGCCCCGGTGCGCGGCCCCGGCGCCGGACGGCGCGGCGGCGCTTTGCGAACGAAGGTGGGCGGCGAGCGCGGCGGCCGTGGGGAAGTCGAAGGCGACGGCCTCGGAGAGCGGGAGACCGGTCGCGGCCGACAACCGCTCCCGCAGCACGGTCGCCGCCAGCGAGTCCATGCCCAGGTCGCGGAGTGCCGTGTCGGGTTCCACCGTCCTCGCCGTGCGCCCGAGCACGGCCGCCGCCTCGCTGCGCACCAGGTCCAGCAGGTCCGCCGCCGGCTCCCCGGCCGCCGCGGCGCCCAGCGTCCGTGCGGGCAGGCCGGCCAGGGCGTGCCGTCGGACCTTCCCGGAGGCGGTACGGGGGATGTCCTCCACCTCGTACAGCTCGGCCGGCACCTTGGCGGCGGACAGTTCCGCACGGCAGGCGGCCAGGATCGCTCCCCGGTCCAGCACACCGCCCGGCCGGGGGACCAGATAACCGACCGGTACCTCGCCGAGGACGGGGTGCGGGCGTCCCGCCACGGCGGCGTCCGCCACACCGGGCAGCCGCCGCAGCACCGCCTCCACCTCCGACGGATGGATGTTCGTCCCGCCCCGGATGATCAGCTCACTCGTCCGGCCGGTGATCACGAGCTCGCCGGAGGCATCGATCCTGGCCAGGTCCCCGGTGCGGAACCAGCCGTCGCGCAGTACCTCGGCGGTGGCCTCCGGCCTGCCGTGGTAGCCGGCCATGACCCCGGGCCCGCTCACCCACAGTTCGCCCTCGCCGGTGTCCCGTCCGTCCGCGCCTCCACCGACCCGGACCCGGGTGCCGGGCAGTACCCGGCCGCACGACCCGGCCGCCGGGGTGTCGCCCGGCGCCGCCATGGTGACCGGGCCCGCCTCGGTGCTGCCGTAGTGCTCGAGGTAGGGGGTGCGGCAGACCGTCTCGAAGGACCTGCGGAACTCGGGCCCCGCCGAGGCGCCCCCGCTGACGCAGCCCCGCAGCGCGGGCGTCCCGAGCCGGCGGTCGTCCGTCCCGCCCTCCTCGCTCCGGACGGCGTCGAGCAGGGCCGAGTACGTCGTCGGCACGCCGCCGAGGAGGGTGCAGGGGGCGTCCGTACGGCGCAGTTCGCCGAGCACCTCCGCCACCGAGAACCGGGGCGGGAGCACGGCACTCGCCCCGGTCGCGGTCACCCCGAGGACGCAGACCACCTGGCTCATGGCGTGGTGGAGGGGCAGAGGCCACAGCAGCCGGTCCCGTTCCGACAGGCCGAGGACGCCGACGAGGCCCGCCGCGACCGGCGCCAGGCGGTTGCGCTGAGTGGACAGGACCCCCTTGGGGGTGCCGGAGGACCCGGAGGTGTAGAGCAGCCAGGCCGCCTCGTCCAGTCCGAGATCGTCCCGGGCGGGAGTCCCTCCGTCCGTACCCGCCAGCACCTCGTACCGCAGGACGTCGCCCGTCGCCCCGGCCCCGTCCGCGGGCTGGCCGGATTCCCCGGACGGCGAAAGGGCCGCGTCCTCCTCGCCGCCCTCGGCCACCACCACGACCAGCCCGGGACGCGACAGCAGTCCCCGCCGACGCCGCAGCCGGGCCTCATCGGTGATGAGCACGCGCGCACCGCAGTCCTCCAGCAGGCGGTCCAGCTCCGCCCACGTGCTCCCGGGATCCAGCGGTACGCCCACCCCGCTCGCCCGGGTGACGGCGAGCAGACTCTCGACCGCCTCGACGCGGTTGCCGAGCAGGACGGCCACCCGCTCGCCCCGCGCCAGCCCGGCCTGCGCCAGGTGGCCGGCCAGCCGCTCGGTCCTGCGCTCCAGGTCCCGGTAGGTCAGCCGCGTACGGCGGTCCTCGAAGGCGACCTTCGCCCCGAGCCGCCGGGCATGCTCCCGAAGCGTCTCGGAAAGCGGCCTGATGACGCCCGTGTCTGTACTCACTCGCTGCTCACTCGCCGCTCATTCGCTCGAACCCGCCGGTGATCCCGTAGGTGAGGATGGCGGCGTGCTCCGTCCGGTTCCCTCAGGGCGCCGGCACGGTGGACATCGTGAACGGGGCCGCCGAGTCGGAACAGGCCGGGGCCGCTGAGACGGCTCGGGTTCCGCGGGTTGCGGACGACCAGCTGCTCGCGATGCCGGTGGACCGGGCCCGGAGCGAGGGCCTGCGGTTGACCGGCGAGGGCGGGCTGCTGCGGCAGCTGGCGCATCCGGAGCCGGTGAGCCGGGGACACATGCCGGCCCCCGTCCTCGCGGTGGATCGCCCCGCTGACGCCGTGGATGCCCGGCTCACCCCCGACGCTGTCGGCCACCTGATCAGGGTCCACGAGGCGCACGAGCGGCCCGAGAGCACTCACCGTCCACTCCGCCGGGTCGCACGAACACGCCGGCGCGACGGAACGGGGCTGGGAGTGAACCGGAACCGCAGCGGCGTCGTTGGGCGGGTGTTCGCTCGTTCATCTCCTTCTCTTTCCAAGGCGGTTGCGTGCCCATCGACGACTACAGCGGAGGCACGGTGCAGGGCTCGGAGGTCCTGGTCGTGACCACCGACGACGTGCCCGGACACGAGGTGACGAAGGTCATCGGGGAGGAGTTCGGGCTCACGGTGCGTTCCCGCAGCCTGGGTTCCCAGCTCGGCGCCGGCCTGAAGTCGGTGATCGGCGGTGAGCTGAAGGGGCTGGCCAAGACGCTGGTGCAGACCCGGAACGAGGCGATGGAGCGCCTGGCCGAGGCCACCAGGCCCACCAGCGCATCCGCCGCTGTCACCATCGTCCTCACCTTCTCCTCGAACCCTCTGGCGGGTCGTCTCTTCGGAACCGTTTCGTTCGCAGTGCTCCCCGTGCCGACCGTGCCCGCGGCGGCCCTCGGTGCCGGCCCAGGTGTCGGGAAGACTCGACGCCCTTGCGGGCAAGACGGTGCCGGAGAGCACGGGACGCGAGCCAGCCTCGCGGGTGACGGTAGTAGTAGCCCTTGTCGGTGTGCAGTTTGCCGGGCCGCCTGCGCCGTGGTCCGCGGCGGGAGCGGATGGGCGGGATGCCACGGACCAGGGGGATGAGGGCCTGGCTGTCGTGGAGGTCGGCGGCGGAGATGCCGATCGACAGGGGCAGGCCCTGACGGTCGACGACGAGGTGGATTCTCGATCCCTTCTTGCCGCGGCCGGCCGGATGCGGTCCCGTCGGCTGCCCCCTTTGAGTGCCCGGACGCTGACGGAGTCGATCGCGCACCGCGACCAGTCCGGCTCGCCCCGGGCTCCGAGTCCCTCCAGGACCAGGCGGTGGAGCTTGGCCCGCACTCCGGCCCCGGTCCACTCGGTGAACCGCCGGAAGGCGGCCACGCCCGACAGGCCGAAGCCCGGTGGCGGCTGGTTCCAGGTGCAGCCCGAGGGGGCCGCGAAGATGATCGCGGCCAGTACCTCACGGCCCCCCGCCGACGATGCCCTCCACTCTGCGGGCGACCGGCGCCGGTGGCACCACCTGCTGGAACAAACTCCACAGGTCTTCCGGCGCCATCTGCTCGACAAGCGCAGCAGCCCTCACCCAGACTGCCGCAAGACCACGCCAGGTGAAATGGCGTCTGAACCTCCGGGGGCAGAACCCCACCCGAAAGACCTCACAGGCGCTCTCGGGAGCGACTGCTCGCATGGTTGTTCTAGGTTGACTCCATGGGTAGGCCAAAACCGCACGAGGTGCCCCCGCCGTATCGGCGGTTCGCTGGGTACTGCCATGTCTGCGACGCGGGTCTGCAATGGGAGGCGAACAGCCGTACGGCGTTGGTTGACGGTGAAGGCAACTCATCGTGCGAGGAGTCGTTCACGGGGCGGCACGTGCTGATACCGCCGAGCTGGCGTCGCGGTCGGGACTGACGACGGGCCTGTAGCGTCCGCAGTCCGGGATGGTGTCCTGCTGCATGGGGTAGGGGATCTCCGCGGCTGAGTGCGCGGGTTCTGCTCCCTCGGGTGCACCGTCTGCCGGTGACGGTGTCCTGCTCACCTGGCAGGCCACCGTGCAACTGTCCGGAGTGAACGGGCTGTTCGGTTCCAGGGGGTGCACGGTGGCCTTGTCCCGGCATAACCTGTTTCGCCTGCTTGAGCCACTATGTTCGGCCGATGGTCTTGAACTCGTTTGTGAGGCCGCCGAACGGCTGCTGAAGGAACCGGTCGAGGCAGAGGCCACCACGCCGCTCACGCCCACCAAGTGAGTCATGCCCAAGACCTGTGGATCGAGCCCGGGGAGCACGTGAAGGGGCGTACCTTCCCGAGTGATCGGCTGATGGTCATCGAGTAGGCCGGTGTTCGCCCCACCGGCCGGGAAGGCACGTCCGTGCTCAGCGTAGTCAACGTCGACGGCTCCACGCCGAACGGCTCCCTGATCGACGAGATCGTCCGCGAGGGCGCACGGCGGGTGCTGGCCGCCGCCCATGAGGCCGAAGCCAACGCGTACATAGCTGAGTCGGCCGACGAGCGCGACGGGAACGGCCGGCGGGGCATGCGCGCCCCGGTCCTGGCGGTCGGCGACGGAGCCCTGAGCCTCTGGAAGACCCTGGCCGAGGTCTTCCCGGAAACCCGCGAGCAGAGGTGCCGGGTTCACAAAACCGCCAATGTTCTGGACTCCCTGCCGAGGTCCGCGCAGCCGGGGGCGAAGAAGACGATCCAGGACATCTGCAGCACCGAGGACCGCGACCATGCCGAGGCGGCGATCAGGACGTTCGCCCAGCTCTACGGCGCGAAGTTCCCCAAGGCTGCCAAAAGGATCACCGATGACCGGGAACAGATGCTGACGAGCTACGACTTCCTCGCCGAGCACTGGGTCCACCTACGGACCACGAACCTCATCGAGTCCACGTTCTCCACCGTCCGCCTGCGGACCAAGGTCACCCGCGGCGCCGGCTCCCGCACCGCTGCCCTCTCCATGGTCTTCAAGCTCGCCGGGTCAGCACAGGCCCGCTGGCAGGCCGTGAACGCACCCCACCCGGTCGCCCTCGTCCGCGCCGGAGCCCGCTTCGAACACGGTCGGCTCATCGAACGTCCTGGAGTGATCGCCGTATGAACGCCGTTGCCGTGCGACCGGCGGTCCCGGCCGACAGCGAGTTCTGCTTCCAGCTCCACAAGGCCGCCATGGGTGACTACGTCGCGGCGATCTGGGGCTGGGATGACGACGATCAACGCGCCTATCACGATCGCGGGTTCGAGCCCGATCGATGGCAGATCATCACTGTCGACGGGGCCGACGCAGGCACATTGGTCGTCGAGTACCGCGCGACCGAGGTCTACCTGGGACGGATCGAACTCCATCCCCGCTACCAGGGGCGAGGCATCGGTGCCCGGCTGATCCAGTCCCTGATCGATGCCGCAACCCAGCGGGGCCAGCACCTCATCCTTGACGTGCTCGCGATCAATACCCGTGCTCATGCCTTCTACCAGCGGCAAGGTTTCCGGGAGGTGGCCCGGCACGGGGAGAACAACAGGAAGATCCGAATGCGCTTCACTCACCGGCAGACCAACGAGTGAAGATCGCTGAATCACCCGTTCCACAGGTCTTCAGTCGGGCGTGGTCACGGTTGAACTGCTGGTAGTGCTCGGGCTGTTCGCGGTGGTGGTGGTACGGGGTACGGAAGGTGGCGCCGGCACCCTGGTAGGCGCGGTCGGCAAGGACGAGGATCTGCCGGGTCAGGCAGGCCTGCACGATGCCATGGGCCCGGGTTGGGGGTACCCCCGGCCGGAGGGTGGGGGAGGACAGGTCATGGGTTCTGCCCGGTGTCGCGCGGGAGAACCACAGCGGGGTGCCGTCGGGACGGGCGATGACCTGCACGTTCATGCCGTGCCGACGGTGCTTCATCGAGTAGTACGGCTCGTCCGCACCGATCCGGTCGGTGGGGATCAGGGTGCCGTCGACGATGACGTGGTCGCCCTCACCGAGCCCGGTGAGGGCTTCATGGAGACCGGGCGCCCAGCCGGCCAGCACGCCCAAGGTCTCGTCGACGTAGCGCCAGGCGGTGGCCTGGGATATCCCGAAACCGGCTCCGAGCTGCGAGAACGTCTCGTTCTTCCGCAGGTGCACCAGCGTGAGCAGCGCCTGCTTGAAGCAGCCGAGCTTCCGCCAGCGGGTGTTGCGGGCCTGGCGGTGTTCGTGCAGCAGCCAGGCGACATGTTCGACAAGCTCGTGCGACACGTCGAGCATGGCAGGATACGGAACCAACAGGGCCCCTCCGGTCGCCGGCGTGATGAGTGAGATCACCACGCCAACGACGAGGGGCCCTGCCTCGTCACCACACCCGCTGACCAGCCCATTTCACCCTCCAGCACAGGATGAAAGAGGTTCACTGAGTCGATCACACCTCGGCGGTCCCGGAAGACGCTCTCCCAGGGCGAGCCGGCCACCGCCGAGTGGGCCGACTGGTACAACCACAGACGGCTCCACGGAGAGACAGGCCATGTCCCGCCGGTCGAATACGAAGCCAACTACTACACAGCACTCACGAAACCCCAGGTCACAACCTGAGATCTCCGACGAATCCGGGGCGGTTCAGCTCCTTCGACGTCGAGATCCGCAAGGCCATCTGGCGCGGAGCCTGGCGAGGCGGCGGCCGGTGCGGGCCGTTTGCAGGTCCCGTCCTCCGGCGCGGGGCAGCGGAACCATTCGTACCGGTAAGCCCGTTGGAAACAGTGGCACCGTCGAACCCGGAACATTCGTTCCCAGCGCACCGTCCGGAAGGATGCAACAGACCATGAGTTCGCGCCGTTCCCTGCTCCTCGCCGCCGCCGCAAGTCCCGCCGCCTCCCTGCTGGCTCCCGCGGTGACCGCCTCCGCGGCTGCGTCCGCGTCGCCGTCCCGGGGAAGGACGGGCGACGACCCTGTTTACACCGAGCCGATCGGCATCGGCCTGGAAGGCTTCCCCTCCCCGTTCCCCTTCTCCTTCCTCCGCCTGGTGGTCCAGGGCGAGGTGGTCAACATGGCGTATATGGATGTGGCGCCGAGCGGCCGGGCCAACGGGCAGACGGTCACGCTGCTGCACGGCAAGAACTTCGACGGCGGAGCCTGGGCGCCCACTGCCCGGGCGCTCGCGAAGGCCGGTTACCGGGTCGTCATACCCGACCAGATCGGCTTCGGGCGCAGCAGCAAGCCCGCGGTCGACTACGGTTTCGCAATGCTCGCGGACAACACCGTCGCGCTCCTGGACCACCTCGGTGTGGACCGTACGCATCTCGTGGCCCACTCGATGGGCGGCATGCTCGCCACCCGGTTCGCCCTCCGGCACCCCCGCCGTACCCTGCGGGTGGCGCTGGCCAATCCGGTCGGCCTGGAGGACTACCGCGAGCTGGTCCCGGAGCACACCACCGAGAAGCTGTTCGCGGACGAGCTCGGCAAGACCGACCAGGCGGCCCTCCGTGACTTCTACCGGGGCTATGTGGTGCGCTGGCGCCCCGAGTACGAGCGCAATGTGGAGATCCGCTGCCGCGTCACGCTCAGCGGTGAGTACCCGCGCTGGGCGATGGCCGCGGCGCTGACCTACCAGACCGCCTACCACCAGCCCGTGGTCCACGAGTTCGGCCGGCTGCGCGCGCCCGTCCTGCTGGTCATCGGGCAGGAGGACCGGACGGCCATCGGCAAGGAGTACGCCGCCCCGGCCGACCGTGACAAGCTCGGCAACTATCCGGTCCTGGGCAAGCGCACAGCGGAAGCCATTCCCGACGCCCGCCTCGTGGAGCTGCCCGGGGTGGGCCACAATCCGCAGATGGAGGCCGCCGGCCGCTTCCAGCGCGAGCTGATCCGGTTCTTCGCCGGGTAGCACGCGGCCGCCCCGACGCCCCGCCGGCGGGGCGTCGGGGCGGCCGCGTGCTGCAGCAGTGACCCGGGGGAGGCGGCCCGGCCCGGCCGGCAGGCTGCCGCGGCCTGCTCCTGAAGCGCCTGGACGGAACCTGCACGCCGGCCTCGATCAACGATGACGACGTGGCGATGAGCACCCTCGGGGGCCACGAAGAGACGCTGTGACGGCCCGGCGACGGCATTCGGCCGTGAGAGGACGGGACGCCGCACGCGCCGTACGGGCCACCGCAGTTGGGGAAGAGTTCAGCTGGGTGAACAGACGGCTCGCACGGGTGATGCCGGGGTGAATGCCGTGGACGTGCCGTGGGCGGCCCCCCGGTTCCTCCACCCGGCGGCGGGCTCCGTGCCCACCCGCCCCGAGCGGGGAAGTTCACCCAAAGATCATTTCGAGCCGACGTACACCCCGGCCGGTCAACTCGGCGTGCTACTGATCTTTTCGTAAGTTCGGTGGGCGTGGTGGGTGGATGGTCAGGCCGGTATGGGTGAGGAATGACCATGGCAGTCGGGGGTTGGTGTTGATGCGGTGGATGCCTTGCTCGGTGGCGTCGGCGACATCGGCGAGGTGGTCACCGGCGAGGTTGGCGAGTTGGCGCTTCTTGAGTGAGGACCACAGCAGTTCCACCGGGTTCAGCTCGGGAGCGTAGGCGGGTAGAGGGTGTCTGAAAAGCCCCTCAGTGGACTGGGCTTGCGAGGCGACGCACCAGGAGCATGGCCATGGCGAGGTAGATGGCATTTTCTGAGCAGACGCGCAGGTACTCGTAGTCCTTCGACAGGCGGCGGCACCGTCCCAGCCAGGCGAACGTCCGTTCCACCACCCAACGACGCGGGACCACCGCGAACTGGGGCACTGCCGGCGGCGGTGCCCCCACCTGGGCCCAGGCCGGACGGAAACCACCGTCACGGCGCTGCACGATCTCCACGGTGATACCGGTGGCCTCCAGAGCCCAGGCGTGGAAGTCGGCACCGCGGTAACCCTGGTCCGCCCACACGTGCCGCAGGCGCGGGAAGGCATCGGCGGCCCGGGCGAACAGCACCACGGCGCCATCGCGGTCACCCACACTGGCCGGGCTCACGCACGTGGCCAGGACGGTGCCGCGGGTGTCGACGAGCAGGTGCCGCTTGATGCCGCTGACCTTCTTGCCGCCGTCGTAACCGTCCAGGCCGCCACGTTCACTGGCCCGGACGCTCTGGCTGTCCACGACGGCGGCGCTGGGAGTGGGATCCCGGCCGAGCTGCACCCGCTCGCGTTCACGCAGCGCCGTCAGCATCTGCTCCCACACGCCGTCCTCCTGCCAGCGCCGCCAGTAGTGGTAGACCGTCTGCCACGGCGGTAAGTCATGCGGCAGGAGTCTCCAGGTACAGCCGGCCCGCAGCCGATATGCCAACGCGTTGAGGATCTCCCGCCGCGCGTGCTTCGCCGGTCGCCCACCAGGCTTGACCGCCGGAACCAGCGGACGAAGGATCTCCCACTCCCGATCGGACAGATCCGTCGAGTAACGGGTACGCAACCCGCACACCCCAGCCCCCGAAAGTACGTCGCCGCCCCGCTACCAGGGACCTGCCCGCTGAGGGGCTTTTCAGACCCCCTCTATCAGCCCCGAGCAGGTGAGGACATCTTCCGGCAGTTCGTCGCCGATGAGTGATCTCGCATCATGCGACATGACGCGATTGTCCAGCACCGGCCGTCGCCCCGACATGCAAGGTCGTCGACGTCGACCGCTTACCCGGCCTTCCTTCCCCCGCCTCTTCGCGGTCGGTCGAGAGCATTTCAGTGACGGGACCATCGCTTACGGCCCCGGCCGCGGCGTGCACGGTGCGCTCCGGTGATCTCGTTGCCTCGCGAGGACCAGAAGGATGGCGAAGCGCAGGGCAGGCTGACGCGGCCCGCAGGAGTGGTCGGTCGGAGCCTGAGCCAGGTGAGGGTAGGGGCGACATCCCCCATGACCAGGGCAGCCCAGTGGAACCCGCCTCGCTCGCGCTGCTCGGTACCATGAATGAGACGCGTGTGCGAATTGATGTAAGGGAGAGCGCCGTGGCCTATGAACTCGAGAAGCGCTTGGTCATCGGGGTCGCCTCTAGTGCGCTGTTCGACCTGGCAGAGGCGGATACGGTCTTCCGCGAGCAGGGAGAGGACGCCTACCGCGCCTACCAGGAAGCGCACTTGGACGACACGCTGGGCACAGGGGTCGCCTTCCCCTTCATCCGTCGGCTGCTGTCCCTGAACGACCTCTCACCCGACGACCCCTTGGTCGAGGTCATCGTCCTGTCCCGCAATGATCCGGACACTGGCTTGCGGGTCATGCGGTCCATCCAGGCCCACGACCTGCCGATCACTCGGGCCATCTTCATGCAAGGCCGCTCGCCGTACCACTTCATGCCCGCCCTGAACATGTCGTTGTTCCTGTCCGCGAACGAAACCGATGTCCGGGAGGCCGTCGTGCTCGGACTGCCGGCAGGCCGCGTCCTGGGACCTGCGGCGGCCGACGAGAGCGATGACCAGGATCTGCGGATCGCCTTCGACTTCGACGGAGTCCTTGCCGACGACGCCTCAGAACAGGTCTACCAGGCTGACGGCATCGAGGGCTTCCGCTCCCACGAGACGATGAACGCCGCCACCCCGCACGATCCCGGGCCGCTGCGGGATTTCCTCGTCAACGTCAACCGGCTCCAGCAGCGCGAAGAAGAGCAGCGCGCGAAAGACCCAGACTACAAGCTCCGCCTCCACGTCTCCCTCGTCACCGCCCGCAACGCGCCTGCTCATGAACGCGCGGTGCGCAGCCTCAAGGGCTGGGGTGTGACTGTCAATGACGCGTTCTTCCTCGGCGGCATAGACAAGAGCACGATCATGGGGGTGCTCAAGCCTCACATCTTCTTCGACGACCAGGTCAGCCACCTGGCCGGCACCTCCCGCAGCACACCCAGCGTCCACGTGCCCTTCGGCAAGATGAACGAACCGGAGCGCTCTGCCTCCGCCGACGCGACCCGGTAGACCTGCGTTGCAGGCCCCGTCATGCCACGTCCTTGAGCCGGAACGGTTCACGCCGAACGTGCACCGGGTCTGCTGAAGACGCTGCGCGAACACGACCCCGACCTCGTCCTGCCGGACGGCACCCTCGCCGAGTGCGACCGGGTCGGCGACGGCCGGGCCGACTACTCCCACAAACGCCGGCGCCATGGCGTGAACGTGCAGATCGTCACCGACCCCGGCGGCCGGCTGTTGTGGCTCTCGCCGGCCTTGCCGGGCCGCACCCACGATCTGACCTCCCCCAGCCCGTACCCACCGGATCATCCGGATCTGCGAGCGCCAGGGCGTTCCCATCCTGGCCGATCTCGCTTACCAGGGTGCCGGCCCGTGGCTGACCACCGGCATCAAACGCAAGCCCCTGCAGGAACTCACCCCCACTGAGAAGACCCTCAACCAGGCACTGGCCGCCGCGCGAGCGCCCGTCGAACGCGGCATCGCGCGCTTGAGGTCCTGGCGCATCTTCCGCAGGTCCCGAGGCAGCCCCAACCGCATGACGTCAATCGCCAAGGCCATCCTCACACTGGAACGGCAGCGCTGAAGAAGCTCAGGGTTCGGGGCTGCTCTATCGGCGTTCCGAGGAGGGTGTGCGGGGCGAGCTTTTCTGGGCGGTGACGATGACTGCGGGGAGGAGGGCGAGGGCGAAGGCGGCGCCGGTGAGGGCGAGGAAGGGGTAGCTGGCCGTGGCGACGACGATCCCGGAGGTCATGCCGCCGGTGGCTCCGGCGATGGCGATGGCGACGTCGACCATGCCTTGGGTCTTGGCTCGCGTGGCCAGGGGGACGGCGTTGGTGATGATGGTGGTGCCGCTGACGAGGCCGAAGTTCCAGCCGATGCCGAGCAGGATGAGAGCGAGGGTGAGCAGGAGGACGGAGTCGGCCGGCGCGGTGGCGGCGAGGATGCCGGCAGCCAGCAGGGTCAGTCCGGAGGCGGCGGCCGTCGCGGTGGGGCCGTAGCGGTCGGTGAGTGCTCCGGTCAGGGGTGAGGGCAGGTACATCGCGCCGACGTGCAGGGCTATGACGAGGCCGGAGGCGGCGGTGCTGTGGCCGTGGTCGTGCATGTGGACGGGGGTCATCGTCATGATCGCGACCATGACGAGCTGGCTGAGGACCATCACCAGTACCCCCAGCGGCAGGCCGGGGCGGCGGTGTGTGGCGGGCTGCGGGACGTCGGGCGCCGCTCCTGCGCCGGTGCGCTCCGGTGCCTCCGGCTCGGAGGGGAGGGTGCGGGCGAGCAGGAGGGGGTCGGGACGCAGCCAGATCAGGAGCGTCAGTGCGGCCAGGGCGAACGCCGCGCTGGAGACGAGGAACAGGCCGCTCAGCGGGGGCAGTGCGAGGGCGGTGGCGAGGTGTCCGGCGGGGGCGGTGAGGTTGGGGCCGACGACGCCGCCCAGGGTGGTGGCGACCAGGACGGTGGACAGGGCGCGGGCGCGGTGGCGCGGGGCGGCGAGGTCGGCTCCGGCGTAGCGGGCCTGGAGATTGGCGGCGGTTCCGGCGCCGTAGAGGAAGAGGGAGATGAACAGCAGGGCGGGGTTGTCGAGTGCGGCGGCGACGACGACTCCGGCACCGCCGAGGGCGCCTGCGAGGTAGCCGGCGGCCAGGCCGGGGCGGCGCCCGCGGGTCTGCGAGATGCGGCCGATCGTGACGGCGGCGAGGGCGGAGCCTGCGGTGAGCAGGGCGCTGGGCAGCCCGGCCAGGGTGGTGGAGTGGAGCATGTCCTGAGCCAGCAGGGCGGCAACGGTGACGCCGGCCGCGAGCCCCACGCCGCTGAGAACCTGGGACACCAGCAGGATGACCAGGATGCGCTTTTGCGTCTCGGGTAGAGAAGGGGCAGGGGTGGCCTTTGGGGTGCCTGTCGGCCCGCTGGGTGGTGTGGTCGCCGTGTGGGGCATGGTGTCTCCGTTACGTGCCCAGGGGTGATGGGCGAGGTGTGCGGGGTCTGAGGTGACTGTCGGCGGGCGGTCCGCGCGAACTGCCCCCGGGGGTGTCGGGGCCGTATCAGCGTGTGGACGCGGGGGCCGGTGCGATGGGCAGGGTGTAGGCGTCGGCGATGAGTTGAGTGGAGCGCAGGAGCGCCTGAGGGGTGTGGCCCACACTGGCGATCATGATCTCGTCGGGCCGGGCCGCCTCGTGCAGGCGGTTGAGGTGCGCGGTGACCCGGTCGGGCGTGCCGTGCAGGACGGTGTTGGTCCAGCGGTCGAGAACGTGCTGCTCGGAGGCGGTGTAGCGGTAGGAAGCCGCCTCGTCGGGGGTGGGCACGAGGTAGGACTTGCCGTGGAGCATGCGCATC
The DNA here is from genome assembly GCF_042870695.1 of Streptomyces sp. NPDC006384. Lineage (NCBI taxonomy): Bacteria > Bacillati > Actinomycetota > Actinomycetes > Kitasatosporales > Streptomycetaceae > Streptomyces > Streptomyces sp. NPDC006384. Next base: position 8,474 of record NZ_JBIAHR010000033.1, on the reverse strand, counting down.
ATGCTGTGGGCGTAGCTGCGTGTCTGACGCAGGGCCTCGTGCTCGTCGTCGGCGGCCATGACGGCGAAGCTGGCCAGTGCGTACGGCTCGGTGAGGACGGCCGAGGGGGTGAACCGGTCGCGGTAGAGCTGGAGCGCACCGGCGACGTGATCGGGAGAGAAGTGCGCGGCGAAGGCGAAGGGCAGGCCCAGGCGGGCGGCGAGCTGGGCGGAGTATCCGGAGGATCCCAGCAGCCAGACCGAGGGGCGGCCGGTCGTCTGCGGAAGACCGTTCTCCTTGTCCTGCCCCGGTCCGGGCACGGCGTAGACGCGCTCGCGGTAGGGGTGCTCTTCGGGGAAGTCGTCGTCGAGGAAGCGCAGCAGTTCGACGACCTGTTGCGGGAAGTCGTCGTCGGAGCGGCCTCGTCGCAGGGCGGCGGCGGTGGCCTGGTCGGTGCCCGGGGCGCGGCCCAGACCGAGGTCGATCCGGTCCGGAGCGAGGGCCTGGAGCAGGCCGTACTGCTCGGCGACGATCAGTGGGGGGTGGTTGGGCAGCATCACTCCGCCCGCCCCGAGCCGCAGCCGCGTCGTGTGGGCGGTCAGCCGGGCCAGCAGGACGGCGGGGCTGGAGGAGGAGACGCCGGGCATGGAGTGGTGTTCGGTCACCCAGTAGCGGGTGAAACCGCGCCTCTCGGCGAGTTCGGCCAGTGCGATGCTGCCTGACAGGGCGTCGGCGGCGCTGACGCCGCGGCCGGCCAGGGCGGTGTCGAGGACGGACAGCGGCGCGGGAGCGGAGCCACGGGCCCTGCCCCTGATCGGGTCGTTCACGGGGATTCCTTCTGCGGTGCGCCGGCCTGGCGCGAGTGGCCGGGCCGGCGAAAGGACCGCCGCGGTGCACGCGTGGCGCACCGCGGGGCCAGGGGGTTCGGTGTCAGGCCAGTTCGACGCGGTCGATCAGTCCGGCGGTGGTGAAGGCGTCCACGAGCTGCTCGCGGCCCTCGGTGAAGTGGGCCCAGCTGTCGAAGTGGACCGGCACGATCCGGCGGGCGCCCAGGATGCGGGCGGCCTCGGCGGCCTGAGCGCTGTCGAGCGTGAGCAGCGCGCGGTCCAGGACGGGAGTGCGGACCGCGCCTGCGAACAGTACGGCGGTGTCCACCGGGCCCAACCGGTCGGCGATCTCACGGACCAGGGAGAGCTGGGCGTTGTCGCCGCTGACGTAGACGGTGGGCAGGCCGTCACCGCTCAGGACGAAACCGACGACCTCGCCGACGACCGGTTCGAGGTCCGCGCGTGCCCCGGGCCCGTGCAGGGCCGGGACGCCGGTGACGGTGACCGTGCCGCCACCGGGGCGGTCGAGCTCGATGGACTCCCAGTCCTTCAGGGGGCGTGCGGCGCCGCCCAGCCGGCCCGCGCCACCGGGCGTGGTCAGGGTCAGGGGGACATCGGCGAGCAGGGCCCGGCCCGAGACGTCGAGGTTGTCGTCGTGCTCGTCGTGCGACAGCAGCACCACGTCGATACGGCCCAGATCAGCGGGCGTGGCGGAGGCGGGCGCGGTCTTGGCCAGGCCGGACGGGTAGGTGCCGGGAGCGTCGAAGGTCGGGTCGGTCAGGAACCGCAGCCCGCCGTACTCGATGAGGGCGGTCGGACCGCCGAAGACACGGATGGGCACCTGCTCGCTGGACGCGCCGGTTGCTGCCATGACGACACCACCTCACGGATAGATTGACTTACATCCGTGACCATAAGCGTTTGTCACGGATAGGAGCAAGCTGTAGCGTGAGATGCGTGAGTGAGACCGATACCGCCACCACCGTCGACGCAGCCGGCCCGGTGCTGCCCCCGGCACCGGGCGCTGAGCAATACCCCGCCCTCGACCTGGCCAACAGCGCCATCGCCCTGCCGGGCGGCCAGTTCCTCGATGCGCTGGGCACGCCCTCCGGCGCCAACCAGTGGCTGGTGGACCACAACCTGGCCCCCGCGGACGCCGGCATGCAGGAAATCTGCGCGGCACGTCTGCGCTCCCTGCGCGAGCAGGTACGCGCCCTGCTCGCCGCCCAGGTAGGCGGGCATCCGGCTCCCGCCACCGCGCTGGCCGCCGTCAACGAGGCCCTCACCAGGGTGCCCACCGCCTCCCCGCTCGGCTGGGACCCGGTCCGCGGCATGCACCGCACCGCCCCGCACCCCATCGACCAGATCGTCGACCAGGCCCTCGGCATCCTCGCCGCCGACGCCGCCGACCTGCTCACCGGACCCGACGCCGAACGGCTGACGGCCTGCCCCTCCACCCCCTGCAACCGCTACCTGCTCCGCGCGGGACGCCGCCACTGGTGCTCGGTGCGCTGCGGCGACCGCGCCCGCGCCGCCCGCGCCTACGCCCGCCGCACGCAGACCACCACCGACTGAGTCGAGCCACCCCCGCCCCGCCACCGGTTCACCGGACCCGCGCCGGGGCGCGGTTCCGCACACCCTCAAGCCCCCGGCATGGACAGCACACCTCGCCCTCCCTGCCGGTCGTTCCCCACGATCAACGAAGGACCATCGCCTCTCATGACGGCCACATTCACCCTGCTGACCACCGGCTACGACAGCCTCGACGCACGCAACGCGGACCGCGACGGCCGCGAGAAGCCGTGGCACGTCGCCTCGACCGTCTGCCTCCTGCGCGACGGCGACACGATCGTCGTCGTCGACCCCGGCATGGTCGAGGACCGCAAACTCATCCTGGACCCGCTCGCCGCCGCCGGTGTAAGCCCCGAGCAGGTGACCGACGTGGTCTTCAGCCACCACCACCCAGACCACACCCTCAACGCCGCCCTCTTCCCCAACGCGCGCGCCCACGACGTCTGGGCCGCCTACCACAACCACCTCTGGTACGACCGTCCCGCCGACGGGTACCAGCTCTCCCCCTCGATCCGCCTGATGGAAACGCCCGGCCACACCCCCCAGGACATCTCCACCGTCGCGGAGACCGCCGAAGGGACCGTCGTCCTCACTCACGCCTGGTGGAGCGTCCACGGCCCCGCCGAAGATCCCACCTCCGACGACCACGAGGGCCTGCACGCCTCCCGCCGCAAGATCCTCGCCCTCAAGCCCGCCCTGATCGTCCCCGGCCACGGAGACCCTTTCGTTCCCGACGAGAACACCCCCATCTGAACCACGCTGTCGACTACCAGCAGGCGGTGCCCGTGGTCGTTACCGAGCTGGAGCGGATCACCGCCGACCCGGCCGGGGCCGCCGGGAAGGTGTGGCGACGGCTCGGCAGGGATGAGTGGCAGACGCTGGTTGAGGCCCTGGACACCCCGGACGGCGCGACCGGCTGTACCTCGTGCAGTGAAGGGAGGCCAAGCGCCGGCAGGCGGAGCGGGAGGCCGCGGAGCGTGAGGCGCAGCGGCCGGTGTGCGCTCGCTGCGGGACGAAGTTCACCGACAACCGCCGGCAGTCGGTCCGGCAGACGTCATGGAGGGGTGTCAGGGACGAGCTGTGTGGGCCGTGCTGGAAGGAGGACGTCGACCGGGCGGAAGCTGAGCGCGTCGTACGCCGCCAGTCGGAGGAGGCCGCGGCACGGGAGGCGGCCCAATCCGAGACCGAGCACCGGGCCGTCGACGCCGCCCGCGGCGAGGTCCTGGCGATGCTCACCGAGCGCTCCAGCATCTTCGCGCAGGCGGAACAGTGGGCGGCCTGGCGCTGGGATCCGGCCTGGCCCACGCCGCGCCTGCCCCGGCTGGTTCCCGCGACGCGACGCTAACGGGGTCGGTGTTCTACGTTTCCGCCCGCTCGGTCCCGCGACCGTGTCTCCAACCGGGAGACCCGCGCGGCCGGGCGGAGAGGACCGTCACCATGACCTTCATCGAGCCCGGCCTGTCCGTGCGTAACGGCTTCGCCGAGGGGCCGCTCGCCGACGCCGCGCTGTCCCGCGCGACCCGCGCCGGGCAGCTCCTCGACGATCTGCAGGAGCAGGCGCCCACGCTGACCGACGGCCAGCTGCGCGACGGCGTGTACCGGGCGCTGCGCCGCTTCACCCGGGAGCAGCCGCGCACGTACCAGGTCGACAGCATCACCGCGCTGATCCGCCCGGGGTGCGCATCGACTGGCTGGCCTCCGGCCGTCTGCCCTGCGCCTGACACCCGCAGGGCGGGAGGCCGGACGCCGCCGGCCTCCCGCTGTCGGTGGTGGCTGGGAGGCCGGCCGGATGAACGATGGTGACGAGCAGCTGCTGCGCGGCCGGGTGTACGGCTGCGACCACGACGACTCCCACCCCGGTCCGCTTCCGCACCGGACGTACGCCGTACTGGTCGGCGGCCCGCTGGACGGCCTGCTGCTCGACATCACGGGCTGGCGACCGGAAGAGATAGACGACGGCGTCGCCCTGATGACCGAGCTGGGGCGGTGGCCCGGCGGCCGGGCGCTGTAGGACCCGCGCCCCGACGCTCCGCGCCCATCGGCCGGCCCGGGTGTGGTGTGCCGCTTCTACTACTCCGGCGACACGCCCTGATCCCGGCCGCCGGCCCCGGCGCCCGGTCTGCCCTCGGTCAGCTGGGCGGCGGTGTTCTCGATCCACAGCAGCGTCCACTCGACACCGGAGCGCCACCCGGGCTCCGCGCTGTCGTAGCGGCCTTCGACGTCGGCGCGGATGTTCGCGGCGAGGGCGCGCAGATCCTTCTGCAGCCCCTGCCGCTTGGCCACATCCATGGCCTGGATCATCTCGTCGGTGATGTCACCGGGTCGCAGTGCGCTCATTGCCCCACCCTGGACGACCGACCCCGCGCAAGACCCCCTGCCCCTGCCTCGTGCGAAGGCCTCGCGGCAAAGCCCTGGTCATCGCGTGATCATCCGTGGCAGGCTCGTGACCTTCCAGGCGGAGGGAGCGAAAAGATGAAGAACGGCTTCGCGGAGACGCCGGGCGAAGTTCCTTGCCGCGCAGGAAACAGAGAAGAAGTAGATATCGCATGTTCCTGATGGCCGCGTTGCTGGCTGCAAGTCTGGTCACTGCAGTGGTGGGTGTCGTGGTGGTCTTCATTCTGCTGAGCTACTCGCCACTGCCCGTGCCCAGGGTCTACGCGTTTGTCGTCCTGTTCCTGGCTTCCTCGGCGGTGGCGGTGTACTGCTACGGCTGGTTCTCCGTCACTATGGGGGGTCCTTTCCCCGAACTGTGCACGAACCGGAACGACGCCGGCGCCGACTTGGCGGCCATCGAGCAACAGTACTGGCCCCTTCGAAACGCCTGCGTGTACTCCGACGGTTCGTCCGTGGAGTACGTCTCGGTGTCGGTCACCGTGTTCGTATGCCTGCTGGCGGGGGCCGCCCTCGTCTCGGCCGGCACCTCCGCATACCTGCGCAAGCGAGTCAGAAAAAATTCTGGAGTAATCTCATAAACACCGATTTCTCGCACCGCACCCTGCTCAGAGGGTTCGTCGGCGTCGCCGCCGGAGCCACACTGCTCGCCACGGGGGAGGGCCTGCTCGCTCCCGGCACCGCCCAGGCCGCCGACGCTTCGTGGAACGAGCTCAAAGCCGTACGCGGGAGTTGACCAGCAGTTCCGCCACGTCGGCCGGTGCGGTGTCGGGGTCCACCTGCGCGAACAGCTCGGGCATGTCGGCCAGATGCATGGCCGGTGCATCGCGGCCGGCCCTCGCGCAGGCCGGGCAGCCGGTACCGCGGCTGCGGTTGGATATGCGCGCCTGGTACTCGTGCCCGACCGGACAGCACCACCAGACCTTGCGCTGCGATCCGGGCCCGAACTGGTCCGGTGCGGCGTCGTTGCGCGGGTGTCACTCGGCTACCAGGTCGGGCGAGTGCTCGCTGAGCGTGGTCCGGCCACGGGGCACGTACCCGGCGCACTGCGGGCAGCCGGTCCCGGCGACACGGGAATGGACCTGGGCCTGCCATACGTGCCCGTCGTCGCACCGCCGGAACACAGCCTTGTGCGAGCCGGGACCGATCTTCGCCAGGTCCAGGTCGGCGTTCAGCTCCGGATGCCACTGGGCGGCGATGGCCGGGTGCTCGGTGACCAGGAAACGGGTGCGACGTGTCATGGGCACGCACCGTAGGGTGCGCCACTGACATGCCGTTGCCGAGGTCACCGGGCTGGAGCGAAGCACCGCCGGATGGTCCCGGGCAGACGCCCTGACGGTGATCGTCGTTCAGTCTCCGGCTGTTGTCAGTGGGCGAGCGGAGAATCACCGGATGGCCCATGGACCGACGGAGGTCGGCGAGTCCGAGACCCTCGCTGTCTCCTTTCGCGCGTACCTGTCCGAGACCGGCTTCTCCTTCGCAGGCCTGACCGGCAAGGAGGCGACCCAGGCCATCACGCGGGCGGTGGTGCAGTGGGTCGGAGCGTCGGGGTGGAGGTGCACAGCGGAGAGTTGCACGGTGGCCCGTCCTCGTTCAGGGCGCACGAGCGGTCCACCAGGGGCAACGCGGTGGCGAGCCGGGGGCGCACACCGGCCAAGACCGGTTACACCACTTCAAGGGACGCCATCCCGGCCCGGGGTTACGGCGGCACCGCCGACGTCGTCGCCTGCGCGAAACGGCAGGGCACCCCCGTGCGGATCGTGTGGCCCGAGAGGGCATCCCGCTGACGTCAGGGCCCCGGTTTCCCCGGGTGCTGGCGGGCGGATGGCGGTTGTTACGGTCGCCGACTGTGACAGAAACCCTTCCCGAGTTCCCGTACCACCCGGACCCGCTGGCCACCGGCTCGGTGACGGCCTCCGATACGGCCTGCGCCTGCTGCGGCCGGGCGCGCGGATACGTCTATGCGGGCCCGGTCTACGCCGCCGGGGAACCCGGCCGGCTGTGTCCGTGGTGCATCGCGGACGGGCGCGCTGCGCGCCGGTACGAGGCTCAGTTCACCGCGGACGTGGTGGGTGACGAGGTCACCAGGGACGTGCTGGTGGCCATCGCCGAGCGGACACCGGGCTTCACCGCCTGGCAGGACGGGCAGTGGCTGGTGCACTGCGGTGACGGCGCCGCCTTCCTGGGCAGGGCAGGAGCCGGCGAACTGGCCGGCTACCCGGACGCACTGGAGGGCCTGTGGCAGGACCTCCGCACCTTCGGCTGGCCCGAGGACCAGGTCGACGACTTCCTCGGCGCCCTGGACAGTGACGGCCAGCCGACCGCCTACCTCTTCCGGTGCCGGACCTGTGCAACCCATCTCGCCTACGCGGACTTCACGTAGCCCCTCGGCTGGGAGATCCACCGAACAGGGAAGTGATCCGACTCGTCCGGGGCTCGCTCGCGTACCCGCGGGGGCGGATGTGCATGCACGCGATGCCGTGTTCAACGACGTGGCGCTGCGCCGGTCACCTGGCGTCCGTGGGATGACCGGCCGGCCAGGACTAGGCCGCCGCCGCGGTCCAGTAGCTGTTGCCTGGTGGTGGTCAGTAGGCCCCGAAGGACCAGAAGACGCCTACCTCTTCGTCGTTCACCGCGATCACGCCCAGGTCTTCGAAGATGTCGAGGCCGGCGATGTATGCGGTGGTGTGGAAGCGGTGGGTGCTGATGCCCTGGAGTCCTGAGGCGAGGAAGTCGGGGGCCGGGGTGGAGGCGGCGGCTGTCGCGTTGGTCCAGTAGCGCGCGCTGGGCCCGTACCGGTCGAGCAGCAACCGGGCGTCGGCCAGCAGGGCGTCCCGGTCCGGGCGGGAGCGGACGGGGGCCTGCTCCGACTGCCATTCCTCCGCCATGACGGCCAGCGCTGCCACTGCCGCCTGGGCGTCCAGGGGGTGCAGGTGGGCGGGCATGTCGACCGGGGCCGGCGGGTCGAAGGGGTAGGCGGGCACGGTCTGGCGGGCGGGGTCGGTGCGGTCCGTGTCCAGCCGGAGCCAGCCGCGGGGATCGGTGACCGTCCGGTGCAGCACGGCGTGGACGTCGTGCGTCCAGTCCTCGTGCCGTCGCGGGCCGGTGGCGACGAACGTGTACGGGTCGTACAGCAGCCGCAGCACCGCCGCGTTCCAGGGGCTGCGGCGGGAGCGGAATTCCATGAGCAGGTCGCCGATCTCACGGGCGAAGGCGTCCTTGGGCTCGCGCGGGATGCTCCGGAGCCGGCCGAGGGCCCAGTGGACGAGCTCGCCTGCTCCTTCCCCTGCGAGTCCGGACGGCTCCGTGGGAAGCGCGGTGTCCGACGCCTCCCACGTGTGCCACAGCGTCTCGAGGTGGGCGTCCAGCAGGTCCAGGTCCGTCCGTTCGTCAGGCGGAATCATTCCGCCACCTTAGAGGTCGCGCGGATAGGAGGGCGTACGAGGAGGCAGCAACTGGTCCGACGGTGCTGGCTGCTGGGCATGGTCCGGGGGTGGTTGGTAGGTCTGCGGCGGAGCGACGTCAAAGGATCACTTACCGCCGGCTCCGGTAGCATCGGCGCCATGTCTGGTGCTTCGTGTGCGGCTTGTGCCGCGGTGACGAGGACGCTCCGCTAGTGTCCTGCGCCAGTAGTTGATCGTTAGTAGTCGTGTGACTTCTACTGCTGGTGCGTCAGTTCCTCGTCGGGGCCCGAAGCTGGAACCG
>NZ_JBIAHR010000032.1:0-85360 GCF_042870695.1 Streptomyces sp. NPDC006384 | reverse complement strand
CGCAGCGACCTCATAGACGGCTGCCTCGCCGAGACCGGCCTGACCATCAGACCCGCCTGAGCAACCCAGCGACATCACGAGTTCAACCTCAGTAGTAATCGCAGCCGAAGTTGCGCTCTCAGCTTGGGAAGCTGCGATCATTTCGAGCTGGCTCGGGCGTTGACCTGGGCGGACGGCTGGGCTGCGGCCTCATCGGCGTCGATGGCTTTCACCGTGGTTACCCGCTGTTCCCCGCTCGATCTGGTGCGCTTGTGGTGCAGCGGCGTTGTCAGCGTTCGCCCGTACCCTACGAAGCGTTGGGTCGGTCTGCTGCCGTTGTACGGCGAGAGCGCGACCAAGGGGGGTGGCTCAGAAGGGGCCCCGAGCCACGTTGGTCCGGGACTTCGTGAAGCTCCGACACCACCCCCTCCCAAGCCTCAGGGGACGTGCACGCTTTCCACCTGTGGTGGTTGGGCGGTGGGACTCGTACGGGAGCGTTCACCTGCGTTCATGGGTGGCCGGCCGTCTGGGCGGCTACCGCCTCCGGCCCTGTTTGAACGGCTGTGAACGGCGCTGAATGAGACGGAAACTGAGACGGACGGCGGGACCGAGTTCGCTAGCATCGTCACTCTCGGAGGGGATGTCATGGCGCTGGTCCGCAAGGGATCACGACGGATCGTCGTCGACGGCACGGCCTACCGCTGGAGCCTGCGAGGCAGGCCGACGTATGCCCAAGGCTTGGCCTGGTCGCCGTGCACATTCGCGGTCGAGCATGCGGACACTCCGGGTACGACCCTTGTGGTCACCACCGACCAGCCGCATCCGAGCAACTGGATCGGTCGCGAGGCTGACCCGGTACTGCCGTCTGGTGTTGCTGCGGCTGTTCGGCTCGCCCTGCGTGAGGGTTGGACTCCGACGGTTCCGGGCTCCGCCTTCCACCTCGATCACTCCGCCGACTTCACGCCTTCGAACTGACCGGATCTGGGAATCGTTGGTGGTCGCACCTCAGCCGACGACAGTCAGCCACGACGGTGAGTGCGTCGACCGACCACGCACGCATGTGCCTCGCTGCACCCCCACCCGCCCCAGCCACGCTGCCATGCCGTCGTTCTGTCAATCCCCTCGGGCTGTGGAGATCTTTCAAGCGGCCAGCTCCACAGTGGGGTCGGCCTGGTGGTCTCGTTCGTAATCGATCGGGCTGTGGTACCCGCATACGCTGTGTAGCCGTCGGTTGTTGCGGGACCGTCCGATGCAGCTGTGGCAGATGGACATCGTCGGTGGCGTGATGCTGGTCGATGCGGTCACCGGCGAGCTGGCCGAGGCCAAGGTGGTGACCGGGGTGGATGACCATTCCCGGTACTGCGTGATCGCGCAGGTGGTGGAGCGGGTGACCGGGAGGGCGGTCTGCGCGGCGTTCGCTGGGGCTTTGCAGAGGTTCGGGGTGCCGGAGGAGGTGCTGACCGACAACGGCAAGCAGTTCACCGACCGGTTCGGGCAGGGCGGTGAGGTGTTGTTCGACCGGATCTGCCGGGAGAACGGGATCGCGCACCGGCTCACCCAGCCGGCCTCGCCGACCACGACGGGCAAGGTCGAGCGGTTCCACCAGACACTGCGGCGCGAACTTCTCGGCGAATGCGGTGCGTTCGAGAGCGTCGAGCAGGCTCAGGCGACGCTGGATATGCAGTCTTCGGGAGATCGGTTCGCCCCGGTTGCTGAGCAGGAGCAGAACGTCCTGGGCCTGAAGATCCCCGGAGTGCTGGCGCTGGTGCCGCAGCAGCGGACACCCCTGAAGGATCCGGAGTCGGTTCCGGCCGGAGCCTCCGAGGTTCCTGCCGCCCTGCCTGGGGTGGTCCCGGCAGCGGTGCCGGTGGAGCCCGGCGCCCCGGTGGAGTTCGAGCGGGTGGTGCCTGCGAGTGGGAATCTGCAGGTCGCGGGCAAGCAGTTCTGGCTGGGGCCGGCCCGTTCGGGGCTGACGGTGACCTTCTGGGCGGACACGTCGGTGATCCACCTGCTGATCGCCGGGACGCGGATCAAGACCGTGCGGTCGCACCTGTCGGTGGCGGATCTGGGACGGCTGGCGGCCCGGGGCGGTCGTGCGGCCGGACCCCTGCCGCTGCCGACCGGTGACGAGGCCGCGTTCGAGGTGGACCGGGTGGTGAACAACAGCGGCCTGGTGGGCCTGGGTGGGCACCAGGTGCTGGCGGCGGAGATCCTGGGTGGCCGGCCAGGTGGGCATCCACATCGACGAGGAGACGCTGTCGTTCTTCGATCCGTCCTCGCGGGAACTGCTGCGGGTGCGGCCCAATCCGTTGACCAGTGAGGAAGTCCGCAGGCTGCGGGGTCTGCGTCCGGCTGGCCCGCCGCCGCGTCCGGGCATCGAGTCGGTGCGGGTGCAGCAGCGGGTCAGTGCGGTGGGCACGGTCATGGTCTGCCGCCAGACCGTCTCCCTCGGCCGCCCCTACGCAGGCCAGACCGTGACCGTGCACGTCTCGGACACGGCTCTCACCGTCGAGCTGGACGGCCAGGTCCGGGTCATCCGGCACACGACCGACGTCCCGGTCCGCAACATGAAGGCGAACAAGCCCCACAAGGTTTCCGATGTTGTCCAGGCCCACCGTCAAGCAACAGCTGAGACCAGAACGTCAAACATCACCTGGGACTAGACACTGTGCGGTGGGGCGTGAAGCTGTGTGCGCATGCTGGGAGTTCGGTGTCCTGCCGGTGTGCGAGGGGTAGGAAGAGCGCTGGTCGGATCGTCCAGGTGATGCGGACGTCGGCATGGGTGATGGTCACCGTGCAGGGCTCGGAGCGCATCAGGGCTCTGCGGGTCTCGGCGCGTTCGTCGTGCAGCCATGTCCATGCTTCGTCTGACGCGTCGGAGTCGAGTGCCGGTGAGATGGTACGGAGAGCGATGGCGACCCATCGGTCTGTCTCGGGTGCCGAGTATGCGTCGAACGATGCCAGGCGCGCCGGTTCTTCTGTGCTGGTGACTTGCTCGGTCCAGCATTCGCACCAGTAGCCGCGGGTGGGCCCGTTCATGGGGTCGCTCCTGCCGGGTAGGCCAGCAGTACGTAGCGGGTGCTTTCGTCGTAGAGGGTGAGTTGGTACCCCGTGCCGCTGGTCAGGTAGGCGAGGGCTCGTTCGTGTTCGGTCTCATCCGTCAGCCAGTGCAGGCCTGGTTGTGCGTATGCGGCGTCGAGCTGGTCGGTGATGTGTTGCGTGCGTTCGCGTAACCAGCGCAGTGCCAGGCGTGGGCTCGTGGCGCCGTGTGATCCCAGGAGGATGGAACAGACCTCGTTCAACGGGTAGGCGGCGGCTCGGCATTGGTAGGGGAGGGGGCGGCTGCCTGTGCTCAGCGCTGCGGGAGGAGCGGACGTCAGCACGGGTGTTCTCCTGCGGGGCCGGCATCGGTGAAGAGTTCCGCGGTGACCGTGTGGCCGCCGTGGCTGCCGTGGACGACGACCCGGTGAGCGAGTGCGCGGACCATGCCCAGGCCCCGGCCGTGCTCCGCCTCCTGGTCCTGGTGCTCGACCTTCGGCGCGGTGCCGGTGCTTCCGTCGTCCGTGACGGATAGGGCAATCACCTGCGGGGAGACCGCGAGGGCCAGATGGAAGGTGCCGGATGTCTGGCCGCTGGCCGTGTGGAGGATCGCGTTCGCGCTCAGCTCGCTGACGATCAGCTCGGCGTCCTCGGCCAACGGCGATCCCCGCAGGATGTCGCGGGTCCAGCGGCGGGCCCTGCTGACCTCTTCCGGGAATCCTGGGCAACTGAGCCCCCAGACCCGGGCGCTACTCGTATACTCGTGCATACAAGTTCCTTCGTGCTGGTAGGCCGCCATGTGCAGCGGGTTCGGACTAGACGAGTTTCACGCCGTCGTGGGCGCGGACGGCCGGCGGGGATGCCGCGTCGAGTGCGTCGAGGACGCGGATCGCGTATGCCTCGTCGGCGAGTTCGATGACTTCTTCGCGGGTGGCCCAGCGCAGTGCGCGGGTCTCGTCTCCCGTGGTGGGGGTGCCGTCGGCCGCCTGGCAGCGGAAGACGAGGGAGACGATCAGGCCCGTCATGTTCTTGTAGACGCCGGTCAGGGTCGCGGGAAGCTCGATCTTGATGCCGGTCTCTTCGAGGACTTCGCGCTGGAGGGCTTCGGGGATGGTTTCCTCGCGTTCGAGGACTCCGCCCGGGGGTTCCCAGTGGCCGTTGTCGCGGCGCTTGATCAGGAGGGCCCGGCCCTGGTCGTCGACGATGACCCCGGCGACGCTCACGGAGTGCGGGCGTTCTGTGCTCACGTTCCTCGGCCCTCTCGGCTGACTAGGCTCACCACCGTAGCAACGAGGCTCGCCTACTTGTCTAGATATCTAAAGGAGTACGTGTGACATCCCTGTCCAGCATCCTCGGCGGTCTCGACCCGACCAGTGACCGGGCCGTCTTCCGGCAGATCGCCGACCAACTGCGCGAGGCCATCGAGCGCGGAAGGTTCCAGGAGGGCGAGAAGCTGCCCTCCGAGGCCGAACTGGTCGAGCACTACGGGGTCTCCCGGATGACGGCCCGGAACGCCTTCTCGATCCTCCAGGGCGAGGGCCTGGTGCACGCCGAGCATGGCCGGGGAGTCTTCGTCCGCCCCCGGCCTCCGGTCCGGCGCCTCGCCTCCGACCGGTTCGCCAGGCGCCACCGCGAGCAGGGCAGGTCCGCGTTCCTCGTGGAGGCCGACGCCGCCGGCAGCCCCCCCCACCGTGGACAGCCTGGAGGTGAAGGAGGAGAAGGCCGGCCAGGACATCTCCACCCGGCTCGGTTCCGTGCGGCGCGTGCTGGCCCGGCGTCGCCGGTACCTGCTCGACGGCCGACCGGTCGAGTTCGCCACGTCCTACCTCCCGCTCGACATCGCCCGCGGGACGCAGATCGCCGAACCCAACCCGGGCCCCGGCGGCATCTACGCCCGTCTCGAGGAACTGGGTCACCAGCTCGACCACTTCGAGGAGGAGATCCGGGCCCGGATGCCCTCACCGTCTGAGGTGAAGACGCTGCAACTGGCCTCCGGCGTGCCCGTGATCCACCTGGTCCGTACCGCCTACGACACGGCTGGGCGGGCCGTGGAGGTCTGCGACACGGTCATGGCCGCCGACGCGTACGTCCTCTCCTACCAGCTCCCGGCAACCTGATCAGCGAGATCAACCAGGGCATTTCCCGAACGGCCCTCGCCAGGTACCTGGGCCACTCGGACCCGGGCCTGACGCTCTGCGTGTACGCACATCTCATGCCTTCGAGTCAGGAACGTACTCACAAGGCAGTGGCGTCCGTCTTCGACCGCAGGTGACAGACCTCTTCTCAGTCAACTTGACCAGCTCAGCGGCGGCGAAGAGGGGCCATCGCGGCTCTGGATCAGGTCACAAAACTTGATGGAATTAGTAGCGTCGTGAGACATTGCATTGCAATGTCTGAGTGTCACACTCGGATGACCGAGGACCTGGATCCGGCGGCAACCAGACCCAGGCCCTCTCGCCGTCAACGAGCCCGGTCGCCTATCAGCAGACCGGGCTCGCTGCATGCACAGCTCCCGGTCGCGACCGTCCTCGCGCGTGACTCGCTCATCGAGCGAACTGCATCACGCCGGTAGCGATGGCCACCAGGAGACCCGCTCCCGTAAGCCAGACCTGCCACCTCTCGGCGCTGGTCCACCTACGAGGCTCGTCCTTCTCAAGGCTCACCTCTACCGCCTCCCTTCTCCTCCAGCCGACCCGCTTCTCGGGCCGGGGCCTTGGAACTCACTCGCATCTGCGCGGAGTTCAGGGGAGGTTCAGGCGAGGCGCGATCAGCATACCGGGCACATCGCTATTCACCGAGACACACGGGAACGCTTGACAGCGGCCCCGGATCCCTTTCACGGCCCAGCGACGGCCCCAGTGCAGAAACAAGCCCCCTGCCTACGGGAAAACCGCAGGAAGGGGGCTTGATCAGTACCGGTTACTTCTTCTTGCCCTGGTTCTTCACGGCCTCGATGGCCGCTGCCGCCGCGTCCGGGTCGAGGTAGGTGCCGCCCGGGTTGAGGGGCTTGAAGTCGGCGTCGAGCTCGTAGGTGAGCGGGATGCCGGTGGGGATGTTCAGGCCCGCGATGTCGGCGTCGGAGATGCCGTCGAGGTGCTTGACGAGGGCGCGCAGCGAGTTGCCGTGCGCCGCGACCAGGACGGTGCGGCCGGTGAGGAGGTCGGGGACGATGCTGTCGAACCAGTACGGCAGCATGCGGACGACGACGTCCTTGAGGCACTCCGTCTGCGGGCGCAGCTCCGGCGGGAGCATGGCGTAGCGCGGGTCGGAGAACTGGGAGTACTCGGCGTCGCGGTCCAGCGGGGGCGGCGGGGTGTCGTAGGAGCGGCGCCAGAGCATGAACTGCTCCTCGCCGAACTCGGCGAGGGTCTGGGCCTTGTCCTTGCCCTGGAGGGCGCCGTAGTGGCGCTCGTTGAGGCGCCAGTGGCGGTGGACGGGGATCCAGTGGCGGTCGGCGGCCTCCAGCGCGAGCTGGGCCGTGCGGATCGCGCGCTTCTGGACGGACGTGTGGACCACGTCGGGCAGCAGGCCGGCGTCCTTGAGCAGCTCGCCGCCGCGCGTCGCCTCCTTCTCGCCCTTCGGGGTGAGGTTGACGTCCACCCAGCCGGTGAACAGGTTCTTCTCGTTCCACTCGCTCTCGCCGTGGCGGAGGAGGATCAGCTTGTACGGTGCGTCGGCCATGGTTCCGAGCGTAATCGAACCGCCTGATCGACCGCGCGCCGCGCCCGCCCGTCGGACGGTTGACGGGAAGTGTTAATCGAGTGGCCTGCGGCGATCACTCGATCGTAAGTTGTGCTCATCACTTGAGACGCTTACATCTACCGGGGGTCCCCTATGTCCGTCGCCGGGCTGAGACGTGCCGTCCGGGAGTCCGTCGCCGGGCTCCCGCGGGAGTTCTGGTGGCTGTGGACCAGCACCCTGGTCAACCGGCTCGGCGCCTTCGTCGCCACGTTCATGGCGCTGTACCTGACCCTGGACCGGGGCTACTCCGCCTCGTACGCCGGTCTGGTGGCCGCGCTGCACGGGCTCGGCGGGGTGGTGTCCTCGCTGGTGGCCGGGGTGATGACGGACCGGCTCGGGCGGCGGCCGACGCTGCTGGTGGCGCAGGTCTCCACCGCCCTGTCCGTCGCGCTGCTCGGCTTCGTGCGGGATCCGGTCTCCATCGCGGCCGTCGCCTTCCTGGTCGGCATGGCGAGCAACGCCTCGCGGCCCGCGGTGCAGGCGATGATGGCGGACATCGTGCGGCCCGAGGACCGTATCCGGGCCTTCTCGCTCAACTACTGGGCGATCAACCTCGGTTTCGCGGTCTCCTCGATGGGGGCCGGTTTCATCGCCGAGTTCAGTTATCTCGCCGGTTTCCTGATCGAGGCGGGCATGACCCTGGTCTGCGCGGTCCTGGTCTTCGTGAAGCTGCCCGAGTCGCGGCCCGGGAAGGACTCCGCGCAGGCCGCCGCCGCGGCCGGTGAGCCGTCGGTGTCCCTGCTGACCGTCCTGCGGGACGGTCGTTACATGGCCGTCGTCGGGCTGTCCTTCCTGGTGGCCCTCATCTTCCAGCAGGGGTATCTGGCGCTGCCGGTGGCGATGGGCGAGGCCGGGTTCACGCCCGCGGACTACGGTGCGGCCATCGCGGTCAACGGCGTCCTGATCGTCGTCCTGCAGATCCCGGTCACCCGGTTCATCGAGCACCGGGATCCCCGGCGGCTGCTCGTCGTCTCGTCGCTGCTGGCCGGGTACGGCTTCGGGCTCACCGCCTTCGCCGGGTCGGTCGGGGTGTTCGCCCTCACCGTGTGCGTGTGGACGCTGGCCGAGATCGTCAACGCGCCGACGCAGACGGGGCTGGTCGTGCGCCTGTCCCCGGCGCACGGGCGCGGGCGTTACCAGGGCATGTACTCCATGTCCTGGGCCGTGGCCGCGCTCGTCGCCCCGCTGCTGTCGGGTTTCGTCATCGACCACTGGGGTGCCGAGTGGCTGTGGGGCATGTGCGCGGTCGTCGGCACGGGGGCGGCGGTCGGGTACGCGGCGCTGATGCGGCGGCTGCCGAAGGAGGAGAAGGAGGAGAACGAAGAGAAGGAGGAGGCCGGGCCCGTGCGCTCCGGGGCGTCCGTCCCGGTGGAGTCCGGGACCGGCGCGGCCTGACGTTCTCCTCCGGTGCCCGTAAGGGGTGCTTCAGGGGTGCATGCGGGCGCCCTTGAGCACCTTGTCCACGGCGTTCCTCGGGCCGTACACCGCCAGGCCGGCCAGGTCCAGGTCGGCGGTCGGTACGGCCCGCACCGCCGCGCGGTTGTCACGGTCGTTGCCGGTGGTGAAGAGGTCGGTGGTGAACAGGGCGCGGGGCAGGGCCCGGGTCAGCGCACGCGCGTGGGCCCGGGTCAGGGTCTCCTTGGTGCCCTCGAAGACCAGCACCGGCTGCCGGAACATCGGCAGGTAGGGGACGTCGTCGGCGTCCTCGTAGGGCTCGCCGATCAGCTCGGGGAACCGGGTGCCCAGGCCGCTGACCAGGAAGGCGGTGACGTTCAGGCGCTGCCAGGTCTCCAGGTCCTCGCTGAGCAGGACGGCGATCTTGGTGTCGTGGCGGACGGGGGTCCGGGCGTCGTCGTGCGTGTTCATACGGTGAGACTGCCGGTCGGCGCACGGCGTGGTCTTGTACGTTTTTTGCATGGCCGAGCAGCGGAACGTCTCCGCCTGGCGTCCCCGTGTCCCGGGGGTCGTCGAGGTCTTCCACGCGCACTACACGGCGTACAGCTATCCGATGCACGTCCACGACGCCTGGACGCTGCTCGTGGTGGACGACGGGGCCGTGCGCTACGACCTGGACCGGCACGAGCACGGCACGCCGCACGACACGGTCACGCTGCTGCCGCCGCACGTGCCGCACAACGGCTCCCCCGCCGGCCCGGACGGTTTCCGCAAGCGCGTCCTGTACCTGGACACCTCCCTGCTCGGCGAGGAGCTGATCGGGCGGGCGGTCGACGCACCGGTGCTGCGGGACCCGGTGCTGCGGCGGCGGGTCGGGCAGGTGCACGCCGCGCTGGCCCGGCCCGGTGACGAGCTGGAGGCGGAGAGCAGGCTGACGCTGATCGGGGAGCGGCTGCACGGTCATCTGCTGCGCCGGGAGGAGCCGCGCCCTCCGCGTCCCGACCCGGTCCTCGCCCGCCGGCTGCGTGAGCTGCTGGACGAGCGGGTCGTCGAGGGGGTGGGGCTGGAGGAGGCCGGCCGGCTCGTGTCGGCCCATCCCGCGCATCTGGTGCGGGCGTTCGGCGCGGCGTACGGGATCGCGCCGCACCAGTACCTGATGTCCCGTCGGGTGGGCATGGCCCGGCGGCTGCTGCTCGCGGGGCGTGCCCCGGCCGATGTGGCGGGGGCGGCCGGGTTCTACGACCAGGCGCATCTGACCCGGCACTTCAAGAGGCTGGTGGGGGTGACGCCGGGGCGTTACCGCGCCGGCGCGCGGCGGAACTGACCAGGCGTCAGGAGTCAGTCCCCGGAGCCGCGTTCGATGAGGTGCTGGAAGGCCTCCAGGTTCCGGGTCGGCTCGCCGCGCGACGTACGCCACTCGTACTCCTTGCGGATGGCGGAGGCGAAGCCCAGTTCCAGCAGGGTGTTGAAGGCGCCGTCGGCGGCCTCCAGGACCTGGCCGAGGAGGCGGTCGATCCCGTCGGCGGTGACGGCGGCCAGCGGGAGCCTGGCGGTGACATAGACGTCGCCGAGGCGGTCGACGGCGTAACTCACGCCGTACAGCTTGAGGTTGCGTTCCAGGAGCCAGCGGTGGACGGCGGGCTCGTTCTCGTCGGGGTGGCGGATGACGAAGGCGTTGAGGGAGAGGGAGTGCCGGCCCAGGCGCAGGGAGACGGTCGTCGACAGTTTGCGGGTGCCGGGGAGTGCGACGACGTAGGTGCCGGGTTCGGGGCTCTCCCAGTCCAGCCCGGCGTCCTTCAGGGCGTCCTCGAGGACCTGTGCTGCCTTCTGCGCTGCCTCAGCCATGGTGGGAGCGTACGTGACGGCGGTGGGACTGGGTCGCGGCCGTGTAGACGTCGGCGGTCGCGGCGGCGGCGCTGTCCCAGCCGAAGGACCGGGCGTGGCGGGCGGCGGCGTCGCCCATGCGGGAGACGAGCTCCGGGTGGTCGGCGAAGTCGCGCAGCACGCGCGCGTAGGCGGCGGGGTCGTGGCCCTGGACGAGGCGGCCGGTGTGTCCGTCGCGCACGGCGACCGGGAGGCCGCCGACCGCGGCGGCGAGGACGGGCGTGCCGGTGGCCTGGGCCTCCAGGGCGACCAGGCCGAAGGACTCGCTGTAGGACGGCATGACCAGCACGGACGCGGCCCGGAACCAGTCGGCGAGCTGCTCCTGTCCGACCGGCGGCCGGAAGCGCACGACGTCGGCGATGCCGAGCCGCGCGGCGAGTTTCTGCAGGCCCTCCGGTTTGGCGAGGCCGCTGCCGCTGGGGCCGCCGACGACGGGGACGACGAGGCGGGAGCGCAGCTCGGGACGCTCGTCGAGGAGGACGGCGACGGCGCGCAGCAGGACGTCGGGGGCCTTGAGGGGCTGTATGCGGCCGGCGAAGAGGGGGATCAGCGCGTCCTCGGGCAGGCCGAGGCGGGCGCGTGCGGCGGCGCGGCCGTCGGCGGGGCGGAAGCGGTCGAGGTTGACGCCGGGGTGGACGACGGCGACCTTGGCGCGGTCGGCGTCGTAGTGCCGGACGAGTTCCTCGGCCTCCTCGGCGGTGTTGGCGATCAGCCGGTCGGCGGCGGCGACGATCTGGGTCTCGCCGATGACGCGGGCGGCCGGTTCGGGGGTGTCGCCGTCGGCCAGGTTGGCGTTCTTGACCTTGGCCATGGTGTGCATGGCGTGCACCAGGGGGGCGCCCCAGCGCTGGGCGGCGAGCCAGCCGACGTGGCCGGAGAGCCAGTAGTGGGAGTGGACCAGGTCGTAGTAGCCGGGGCGGTGTCCGGCCCAGGCCTGCATGACGCCGTGGGTGAAGGCGCACAGCTGGGCCGGCAGCTCCTCCTTGGCGAGTCCCTCGTAGGGGCCGGCGTCGACGTGCCGGACGAGGACGCCGGGGGCCAGTTCGACGGTGGGCGGGAGCGCGGCGGTCGTCGCCCGCGTGAAGATCTCGACCTCGATGTTGATCGCGGCCAGGCGCTGGGCGAGCTCCACGATGTAGACGTTCATGCCGCCGGCGTCACCGGTGCCGGGCTGGTGGAGCGGGGATGTGTGCACGGAGAGCATGGCGACGCGGCGTGGCCTGCGGTGCAGCCGGAGCCGCGGGGAGGCCGCCGGTGAACGGCGCCCGAGCCTGCTGACGTACTGGCTCACGAGCCGTTCCTCCTCGCTGCGGGCATGCCGGTCGGAGGACACGCGCCGCCCTCCGTGAGAGGGAACGCCGGACGGAGGGACTCCATTTCCGGATTCCCGCCCTTTACCGAATCATTACCGACACTCGCTCAACCGTTCGACACCCGGGGGCGTACGAGGGCCTCGATGCCCTTCCCCCACGCCTCCGCCAGATCCGCCCCCGGCGGAAACCGGCCGTGGATCTCGAGGACCACCATCCCGTGCGCGAACGCCCAGACCGACCGCGCCAGGTCCCCGTCCCCCGCGCAGGCCCGCAGCAGCGGGGCGGCGGCCCGTTCCTCCAGGCCGGCCGGGAGGGACTCGCGGGGCAGGGGGCGCTCGTTGACCAGGCAGTACAGGTGGGGGTGGGCGAGCGCGTAGGCCCGGTACGCCCGCGCCAGCGCCGTCGGGGAGCCGGGTTCGCGGGCCTCGGCGGCCTCCAGCGTCTCGGCCACCTCGGTGAGCAGCTGGGCGGCCAGCTCGTCCTCGACGGCCTTCTTGTCCGGGAAGTGCTTGTAGAGGGAGGGGGCCTTGATGCCGAGGCGGTCGGCGAGCGCCCGCAGGGTGAGCGCCGGGGCTCCGGCCTCCTCCAGGAGGGCGCGTGCCGCCGCGGCGATCTCGCGGGCCCGGGGGGACAGGCGGTCGGTCACGCCGATGCCCTCCTTCGTGTGCGGTCCACGGCCGAAGGCGCGACCGCACGCGGGGGCGCGGAATCCTCGGCTAACGCTGTTAGCCGCAGGGTAGGGTTCGCGGCGTCCGCCGTCAAGCACGGCCGGCCGGGCGCATACCCTCGTACACATGACAGCCCGCGCCGCCTCACGCCCCGTAGGGACGGTCACGCGCGGGACGACCAACCCGAACCGGCTGCGCCGCATGGACCGCTGGATCGCGGCCGTGCACGGCGCCGAACTGCGCCGCGCCACCGATCCCCTCGCCGTCGACCTCGGCTACGGCGCGGCCCCCTGGACCGCCGTCGAGCTGCTGCACCGCCTGCGCACGACGGCCCCGCGCGTGCGCGTGGTGGGCGTCGAGATCGACCCGGCGCGGGTGGCGGCGGCCGCGCCGTACGCGCGCGAGGGGCTCGCCTTCCGGCACGGCGGCTTCGAGGTGCCGGTCCCCCGGCCGCCGTCGCTGATCCGCGCGGCGAACGTGCTGCGCCAGTACGACGAGGGCGAGGTCGCCGCGGTCTGGCGGCGGCTGTGCGCGCGGCTCGCGCCGGCGACGGAGCACTCCCGCGGCGGGCTGCTGGTCGAGGGCACCTGCGACGAGATCGGCCGCCGGCACGTGTGGGTCGCGCTCGGCCCGGAGGGACCGCGCACGGTCACCTTCGCGACCCGCCTCGGCTCCCTCGACCGCCCCTCCGACCTGGCCGAACGGCTGCCCAAGGCGCTCATCCACCGCAACGTACCCGGCGAACCGGTGCACGCCTTCCTGCGCGACTTCGACCGCGCCTGGGCCGCCGCCGCGCCCTACGCCTCCTACGGCGCCCGCCAGCGCTGGATCCGGGCGGTGCGGGACCTGAGCGCCGACTGGCCGGTGACGGACGGTCCGGCACGGTGGCGGCAGGGTGAGGCGACGGTGCGCTGGGAGGCACTGGCGCCGCGCGGCTGAACCGGCGGACCCGCACCCCGCCGCCCCCTCCGGCGCGGCGCCGGGAACGATCTCCGTGCGGCGTTCGTCACACCGCGAGGGGATCACCGTGCCGCGGGGCGGGGACGCGGGAAGGGGGAGGCCGGAGAGGGGGGAGAGGGGAGGGGGAAGGGGAGGAGACATGCGGAGGACGCTCTCCGCCCACCGGCCCCGAAGCACTTCCCCCACCATCGGCACCGCCTCTGTCGCTTTGCGCTCCGGCGTGGCACGATCCCTCGAGCACCGATGTTACTGACGGTTAATCAGTTCTGGGGGCGAGGTATGCGTACGGGCAAGCAGGGCTGGACGGCCGCCGCCGTGACCGTGGTCTGCGCGGTCACCGTGCTGGCGGCGCCGGGCACGGCGTTCGCGGACCCGGGCCCGTCACCGGCGGCCTCGCCGACGGCACCGCCCGCCGCCTCCCCGGACAAGGACCTGGAGGCCGTGCGCAAGAGGCTCGACGAGCTCTACCGCGCGGCGTCCTCGGCCACGGACCAGTACAACGCCGCCGAGGAGGCGGCGAAGAAACAGTCCGACGAGCTGGCCGGGCTGGCGAAGAAGATCACCGAGGGCCGGCGGGAACTGGACGGGCTGAAGGACCGCGCCGGCGCCGCGGCCCGCTCCCAGTACCGCACCGGCGGGCTGCCCGACGAGGCCAAGCTGGTGCTCAGCGGTGACCCCGAGGAGTTCCTCGACGGCACCGGCCGCGTCATGCAGGGCCAGCGCGCCGCCGAGGCCCTGCTCGGCGAGCTGTCCCGCGCCCAGGCGGACCTGCTGGCCTACCAGGCCGACGCCTCGGCCCGGTGGAAGAAGCTGGAGTCCAGCCGCAGGGCGAAGGCGGCCGCCCGGAAGGAGATCGAGCAGCGGATCGCGGCAGCCGAGAAACTCGAGTCCGAGCTGGAGAAGGAGGAGAAGGAGCGCCTCGCCCGGCTGGAGCGGATCGCCCAGGAGAAGGCCCAGGCCGCCTGGCTCGGCTCCGGCGCCGTCAAGGACCTCGGCGTACAGGCGACCGGGCAGGGCAGGAAGGCCGTGGAGTACGCCACCGCCCAGATCGGCAAGCCGTACCGGTGGGGCGCCGAGGGCCCGAAGGCGTACGACTGCTCCGGTCTGACCTCACAGGCCTGGGCGGCGGCCGGGAAGGCCATCCCGCGCACCTCCCAGCAGCAGTGGCAGCAGCTCAGGCACGTCGGCACCGAGGACATGCGCCCCGGTGACCTGATCATCTACTTCGACGACGCCAGCCACGTCGGGATGTACATCGGCGACGGCAGGATCGTCCACGCCCCGCGTCCGGGACGCGCGATCACGGTCGCGGGGGCGGGCACCATGCCCATCCTCGGTGTGGTCCGCCCCGAAACGCCCCCGGCACCGCCCCGGACCCAGGCCCCCGGCGCGTGACGCCGCCCACGTGACCCACCGCACGCCGGGCGCCCCGCCCCGCGTGACGTTCGTCATCCCCGGCCCCCGGCCGACGTGTCCAACTGCGCTGGACAACACGGCACATGACGGTGGCCGAAGGACGCCCGACGTGTCGCGGACCATTCCGCGGCGGCACCGTCACCCGCTATGGTCCCCGTCGGTGGGTCGAGGTCCCTCGCCCCCGCCATGCCCTCGGGGGAGGGAAGGAACCCAAGACGATGCCCGTACCCGTACCGCGGCAGAGGGCGATCCCGGCCGTGGAACGCGGTCAGGTGCCCGCCGTACCCCAGGGCAGCGGCCGTCCCCAGGACCAGGCCCCGCCCGTGACGAAACCGGCCGGGAACCCCACCGGCCGGCCGGAGACCACGCAGAAGCGCGAGAAGACCACGGAGACGCGAGAGAGCACCACTCCCACCAACCTGACCCTGCTGCTGATCGAGGACGATCCGGCCGGCTCGCCGATCGTGCCGGATCTGCTCGACCAGGCCGGCAAGCCGATCCGCGTCCGCACGGCCCGCAACCTCACCGAGGCGGAGCGGCTGCTGACCGACGACGTCCACTGCATCCTGCTGGACCTCGCCCTGCCGGCACCCGGCCCCGCCCGCAAGGGCGAGGACGGGCGGGACGACGAGCTGGCGGTGCTCAAGCACGTGCTGGAGCTCGCGCCCCGGCACGCCGTGCTCGCGCTCACCTCCTCCAGCGACGCCGAGCGCGGCGCGGAGGCGGTCGCGGTCGGCGCCCAGGACTACCTGTTCCGCGACGAGCTGGACGGCCGGCTGCTGAGCCGCGCCATCCGCTACGCCGTCGAACGCAAGCGCTCCGACACCGCCGAACGGCGCCTGGCCGAGGGCCGGCTGCGGGCACAGGAGAACCGCCGGCTGGAACGCGGCCTGCTGCCGACCCCGCTGCTGGCCGGATCCCCGCTGCGGTTCGCCGCCCGCTACCGTCCGGGCCGCTCCCGCGCCCTGCTCGGCGGCGACTTCTACGACGTCGTCCGCACCCCGGACGGCACCGTCCACGCCATGATCGGCGACGTCTGCGGGCACGGCCCGGACGAGGCGGCGCTCGGCGTCGAGCTGCGCATCGCCTGGCGCGCGCTGACCCTGGCGGGGCTCTGCGGCGACCAGCTGCTCGGCACGCTGCAGCAGGTGCTGGAGCACGAACGCCCGGACGACGAGATCTTCGCGACCGTGTGCACGGTGGACATCGCGCCCGACGGCCGCCGCGCCGGCCTCTGCCTGGCCGGCCACCCGGCACCGCTGGTCGCCGGCCCCGGCCTGCCCGCCCGGCTGCTGCCCTACGACAACAACGGCCCGGCGCTCGGGCTGCTGCCGGGCGCCCGCTGGCCGCGCACGCAGGTGGAGCTGGGCGCCGAGTGGAGCCTGATGCTCTACACCGACGGCCTGATCGAGGGCCACATCGGCGAGGGGCGCGAGCGGCTCGGTCAGGACGGCATGGTGGAGATGGTCCGCCGCCGCTTCGCCGAGGGCCTGCGCGGCGAGGAACTGCTGCGGACGGCGGTGAACGAGGTCCGCGAACTCAACGGCGGCGAGCTGGCGGACGACGTGGCGGTCCTGCTGCTGGACCGGATCCCGGACCGCCGCTGAGGACTCGGGGGCCCGGAGGAACGGCGCGGGCGTCAGCGTCCGCCGTTGTACGGGCCGTAGGGGCCGTCGCTGCTGGAGCCGCGGCGGCTGTTGCGGCCGCCGCCCGGCAGACCGCGCAGCGCGGGCCGTACGTCGACCATGTACACGATCGTCGCGATCAGGCCGATGATCGGCAGGAACGACAGCAGCGGGAAGATCAGGCTCACCACGAAGGCGAGCCCGAGCATGATCAGCCAGAACGGCTTGGTCTTCTTGTCCGCCGCGCGGTAGGCGTCCTCCCGGCGGACGGCGGCGTCGATCAGCGCGAAGCCGTTGAAAACGGTCAGGGCGATGCTCAGAAGCCCCATGAAGTTCATGAACCCCTGCATCAGCACAACGTCCACCACCAGACTCGGGTCGTCCTACGCGGTCACCGTACCCGGAGAACGGGCCGGGCACCCCCAGGGTGCCCGGCCCGCACACGCTTCCGCCGTCCCTTACTCGGCTACTCGGCCTTACTCGGCCTTGCCGAGGCTCACTCGGCGGTCGGCGTCGTCTTCTTCCCGGCGGGGGTGGTGCTCTTCTTCGCCGCCGGGGCCTTGCGGGCGGCGGGCGTGGTGCCGGACTTCGCCGCGGCGGGCTTGTCCTCCGTGACAGTGACGGGCTCGGCCTTCGGCTCGACGGCCACGGCCAGCTCCTCCACCTCCCCGGCGACGCCCTCGATGCCGTCGGCGGCCTGGCCGCGCCAGGTGCGCACGGCCTGCTCGCCGCGCTCGGCGACCTTCTCGTAGGTCTCCCGGGCCTTCACGGCGTACTCGGCGGCGACGCCGACGCTCCGCAGCGCGAGGTCCTGGGCGGTCTCGCCGAGCTTCTTGAGGTCGGCGTCGAGGGAGCCGAAGAGCTCGCCGGCCTTGGCCTGGAGCGTGCCCTGGGTCTCCTTGACGCGGGCCGCCGCCTTCTCCTGGACGGCCTTCGGGTCGGTGTTGCGGACGGCCTCGATCCGTGCCGGGGCCTCGGCGCGCAGCTGCTCCACCAGCACCGGCACCTTCTTCGCCTGCTGGAAGGCCAGGTCGGCGGTGCCGGCGGCGAAGTAGAGCGGGCGGGGGTCGCTGAGGGTCTTGCGCAGATCGTCGGTGATGGCCATGGTGCTGGTCCTCCCGGAATGCTTTCGGCGATGGGTTTCCTGGTGTTCCCGCGCCCGGCCGGCCGGGCGTTCACTGCCGCTCAGCCGGCCGTCCGCGGCGGGCCGGCGTCTTCGCCGCCCCCCGTACGGGGACGGTCGCCGGATATGGAGTCGCCGACGGTGTCGCCCGGGGCGGCCTCGGGGGCGCCGTCGGCACCGAATCCGTTCTCCTTGCGGAAGGAGTCGTAGATCTGGAGCAGCACCTGCTTCTGCCGCTCGGTCAGCGTGGGATCGGCGAGGACGACCGCACGCGTCTCCACCGCGTCCCGCTCCCGTTCCGCGTCGAGGATGCCGGCGCGGACGTACAGCGTCTCGGCGGAGATCCGCAGGGCCTTGGCGACCTGCTGCAGCACCTCCGCGCTCGGCTTGCGCAGGCCGCGCTCGATCTGGCTGAGGTACGGATTGGACACCCCGGCGGCGTCGGCGAGCTGCCGCAGCGACAGCTGTGCGTTGCGCCGCTGCTCGCGCAGGTACTCGCCGAGATTGCCGACGTTGAGCGAAGCCATGCTTCCCACCATGCCCCACTCCGCTAACTATTGCAAGCGCATGCTTGCAATAGTGCGCCCACGGAGGTCCGGGCGTGATCCTGAACATGCCGACACAGCCGAGGGACGCGGACGGCCGGCTGACGGGCGAGGAGACGGCGACCGGCCTGCGCTGGCTGCTGGACGACCTCGCCGACGCGGCGGCCGGGGCACGCGAGGACGACAACACCTTCGTCTGACTCCTCGGGGTTCCCCGGGGTGCCCCCGCCGACCCCGGCGGGGGCACCCCTCAGGCCGGTTCGGGCCGGGGGCGTGCCTGCGGTGCCGGCACCGCCACCGCCTGGGGGTCCCACTGCCGGGTGGTGCGGGTGTAGCCGTAGACCACGGAGGCCGCCGCGAGGATCAGCAGGGGGCCGGCCACCCACGGGTGCGCGGCCATCTCCTCGGGCAGGTAGCGGTACGAGGTCAGGAGCGCGGCGAAGACCGCCGTGCCGTAGGCGACCAGCACGACGCCCGACCGGTCCCAGCCGCGGTCGAAGGTGCGCAGCGCCGCCTCGACCGTGTACGCGAACACCACGCCGGCCACCAGGTCCACGCCGTAGTGGTAGCCGAAGCCCAGCGTCGCCGTGAGCGTGGCGACGAGCCAGGCGGTGCCCGCCCAGCGCAGGGGGCGGGGGGCCGTGCGGGAGTGGATGAAGATCACCACGGACCACGCCGTGTGCAGGCTCGGCATGCAGTTGCGCGGGGTGGCCTCGTCGTAGAGCAGGTGCTGCGGGGCGGCGGCCGGCGGCAGCGTGTGCGGCCACAGGTCGGCCACCGCCCATTCCAGGCCGCCGGTGCCCCAGGCGCCGGTGCCGTAGGCGAAGACCGGTCCGACCACCGGGAAGATCATGTAGACGGCCGGTCCGAGCAGGCCCACGACCAGGAAGGTGCGCACCAGGTGGTGGCGGGGGAAGCGGCGCTCGGCCGCCACCTTGCGCAGCTGCCAGACGGCGACGACGACCGCGGCCACGGGGAGCATGACGTAGACGAAGTCGAGGATGCCGTGGCCGACCGCGCCGGTGGCCTCGACGATCCGGCCGGCCACCCAGGAGGGGTTGCCCAGGGCGTGGTCGGCGCTCGCCAGGTACCGGTCGAGCACCATGGGGCGGGTCCTGGAGGTGATGAGCAGCCAGGTGTCGCCGGTCTTGCGGCCGGCCACCAGCAGCAGCCCCAGCCCGACGCCCTTCAGCAGCAGGACGCGTTCATGGCCGGTGCGGCGCGTGAGGGCGAGGACCGCGTGGCCCAGGATCACCCACAACGCGCCGTTGCCGAAGCCCATGTCGGCGCCGACCGCCCAGCGCACCAGCGCGAAGACGACGTCGATACCGGCCGCGGCGCCCACCGCGACCAGACGCTGCCGCCAGGTGAGCACCACCGACATCAGCGCCAGGCTGGCGTACAGCAGGGGGCCCGAGCTGGGTACGAGAATCGCCTCGCGCGCCTGGGTGGTGAGCGGCCCCGGCGCCCCGTAGTGACGCGCGGCGAACTCCAGCGCGACGAGGAAGCCGAGGACCGTCGCACCCGCCGCGGTCCACAGCACCGCCCGTGGCCGGCGCCACGCGGCGAACGTTTCTCTGACGCTGGTCCGCGCGGACGGGCGCGGGGCTGAAGATATCAATTTTTGGCCGATTTGTGAGGAAGATCCGGTGGACGCGAGGCGAGCGCGGGAGGGGCGTTCGTCGCAAGTTCGGACATGCTAGCGAATCCTGTGCGAGTCGCGCCGGTGTCTTCCCGGCCGTCCTCAGAACGGCAGCGGCCGCGAGTGCACCACGTCCAGCCGGGACACCGCCCGGGTCAGCACGACGTACAGCCGGTGCAGCCCTCGCTCCTCCGCCTCGGCGATCGCCGCCGGCTCCACGGCGACGACGTGGTCGTACTCCAGACCCTTGACGAGGCTCGCCGGGGCGTCCGGCGGCGGCTCAGTCGGCAGGCGTCGTGCACCAGGGAGGCACCGACGCCAGGCCCCAGAGGCTGTCGAAGTGCTTGTTCCAGGTGGTGAGGGCCACCTTGGCGTCGTCGCCTCCTTCCCGCGACCAGACCATGAGGTCGGTGCGGTAGCCCTTGGGGTCGTAGAACTCCGGGCCCGAGTTGCGCAGGACCGTGCGGGCGGTGACGTCGTAGAGGCCGTGCAGGACGAGCTCGCGGTTGAAGACGCAGACCTTGTGCGTGGGGATGCCGGGATACAGGCGGTACTCGCACCGGGCCGTCACCCTGCCGAGACGGGTCAGGCGCTCGGCCAGGCCGGAGAGTGTCTGGTCGTACTCCCGGCACTTGTCCTCGAGCCGCTTGCGGAAGTCCTGGTCGTCCTCCGGCCTGCCGTCCTGGCCGACCCTCGAGGGCACGGTCATGGGGCGGCCGAAGTCGGGGACGAGGAACCGCACGTTGACGTGGCGGGTGGGCCCGGGGTCTTCCTGCAGACCTTCCAGGCGGTGGTGCAGCTCGTTGTAGAGGGTCTCGCCGGTGTAGCCGAGGAAACTGATCTCCACCGTACGGGCGCGGAACGCCTCGCTCACGAACGTGCCCAGTTCCCTGGACTCGACCTGGGCCCGCGCGGGAAGGCGCAGTGATGTCGCCAGATCCTTCACCGCCTCGTACAGCACGTACCCCACGAGGCTGAGCAGTGCGCCGCCGAGAAAGGCCTTGTCCTGCAGGGCGTCACCGACCGGCTCGATGAGCTGGGCGCTCACTCCTGTGACGAACAGGCCCAGCAGCAGGGTGCGGGTCACCACCGGTTCATAACGTGCCTGCAGCCGCCGGAAGCGCGACGCCATTCCATCGGTGCCCGTTCCGTCCGGCCTGCCCGGCATACGCAGTCCCCCCGAACCGTCACCGCCCTGCGGTCGCTCAGACGTCCGCCGCCAGGCGAGCTCTTTGTGACCCACCATGGTCTCCCTGCGGCAACGCACGGGCAAGGCCGTGACGGGCCGCGGACTTGTCCGGCAGGCCCAGCGCGGCCGTGGCCCCGGCCAGGGTCATCGCGTAGGACTCGAGGGCGCGTTCGACGTTGGGCGCGTCCCGACCGGTACCGGTCACCAGGCGGTCGAGGTCGATGTAGGCGGAGCGGACGGTCTCGACCCACCGGTACACACGCCAGTCCTCGTGCGCGTCCTTGGTGCAGTCGGACGGGAGCAGGCGCTCCCAACGGCGGAACATGCGGTCGCGGATCTCGGGCCGCGTCGGGGTGAGGTGCATGTGGCGGACGAGGTCGTACAGGGGGTCGCCCACCATGGCCATCTCCCAGTCGATCAGCGTCAGTCCCCCGTCCCTCCGGCGCACCAGGTTCCACGGGTTCAGGTCACCGTGCAGCAGGACGGAACGGCGGGGTGTCAGAGTGTGACGGGAGAGGATCTCGGCCAGCCGGACGCTGTCCGGCAGCCCCAGTTCGCGGGCCAGTTCCATGGTGGCTTCGGGCAGTTCGCTCACCAGGCGGACCAACTCGCCGCGCAGCCAGGGGTAGAAGACGGCCCCGTTCAGCGGGTCCAGCGCCGCGCAGTCGACCTTGGTCAGCTCGGCCAACTGGTCCACAAGGTCGTCCGCCTCGTGCGGGCGCAGTCCACGCGTGGGGTGCTCCGGTGGGCAGAACCGGTCCGCCGGCCCCTCGTAGGAGTGCACGGCGAACTGCTCGTCCAGTCCGCTGGTGCCCAGAGCCAGCACCCGTGGGGCCCGGACGCGTGCCCCGCACACCTCGATCGCGGACAGCACGGCATGCTCGCTGAGGAACCGGCGTTCCCGTGTGTCGCCGGTGCCTGTCTTCCGACGGACCACGACGAGCGTGCTCACACCCTCGACCTGTACGACCGTGTTCAAGTGGGCCGTACCCCTGAAGACCCGGTCGGCGGGGGCCTTTCCCTCCTCCAGCAGCGCCCGGCCGACCGCCCACGCGGGGAAGCCGTGCCGGAGGGGGACACGCGGATCGCGCTGCCACACGACCTGGCGCGGGGCCCGTACTCGGCTGTGCCGGTTGCCGTGGGACTCATTCCACCGGAAGAGGACACGCTCAATGGCCGACTCGTCCGGCACGTTCTTCAGCCGCAACGGCTCTTCGGCCGCCACCAGCGCCCGGTGCACCGTCCGCGTCGCGGCGTCCAGGTCCCTCTGGTCGAACGCGTCACCGAGCGACCGCGCGGCTCGCATGACGTCCGGGTAGACCGACTGAGCCCGCTCGAAGGCGACGTAGTGCTTCAGGTCCCGGTCCAGACCGTTGACGGCCCTGCCACGCCGCTCCCCCATCACCTTGCGCCAGGCCTCGACGACCTCCGGCCACTGATGGCCGGGGTAGCGCATGCGCACCAGGTGCGTGGCGAGATCGTGGAGCGGGTCGCCGTAACCGGCCAGCTCCCAGTCGACACAGATCAGTGGGGGATTCCCGCCGTACGAGATGATCACGTTGTCCCGGTGCAGGTCCGTGTGGAGCAGGCTGAACGGGCGGCTGACGAGCGTGGGCACCCGTTCGGCGAACCGGATCAAGGCGTCCTCCGGGATGCCCAGCATGGCGAGCAGGCCGCCGAACTCCGCCCGGTTGCGCTGCCTGATCTGTTCCTCGGCCGCGAACGCCAGTGCTCTGAGGAACGCGCCGCTGTCCCGGCCGGACCGGGGCCAGGAGGTCGGCAGCGGGGGCAGGTGATGCCGACGTACCCGTGTCATGTCGGCGAGCAGCTCCACCAGCGCGGTGATCAAGTCGTGGTCGACGGGTGTGTCGTCGGGGCAGACGATCGACAGGGGCACGCCCTCGACGTGGCTGAGAACCATGACGTCACCGTGCTTGGCCGGACAGCGTGGGACGTTGTGCAGCACGCTCCGGATCCGGTTCAGCAGGTCGGCCTCGTCCTGCCACGTCCGGATGACCGCCGGCAGGGCGGACGGGATGCGCTTGCGGACGGTGACCGGCGCACCGTTCCCGGCGGCCCCCCGTCTCGAGTCCTCGGTGGTGAGGGGGCGCACCATGTGGTTCAGGCGGTGGTCCCCCCGGCTGAACCGGCCCAGCGCCGTCGCTTGCGCCAGAGACCGGTCGAACGCCTCGCCCGCCGCCCGCTCCGGTGCCGGTTCACCGAGCGGGGAGGGACGGCTCACGGAGTGCTCCAGGAGGGACGTGCGACGCGCCAGGGCTTCGTACGATGACGAAGAAAGCGGGCACACAGTACAGCTGCGACAGGTTGCCCGTTGGGTGTACTTCAGCCTTTGTGCCGCACAGCGGCAACCCGGTTGACCCGGACGGGCGAATCGGTCCTGTCGTCCGCCGGTCCCCGCCCGGCACACCGGAGCGGCCGGCAGTCCCAGCAGGAGTCGAACCAGCTCTGCACGCTCCGGACGAAGACGGAGCCGGCCGAGCTCGGGTCCCCTTCGTCGCTGACGTGCCGGGTGAGCACGGAGCCCGGCCCCAGCACGTCCAGGACCTCGACCGCCGTACCGTCGTCCAGCAGGCTGGTCCGCTCGATCACCTCGTACGGTCCGAAGAGCGCCGCGGTCCCCGGAGGCGGGTACAGCTTGAACACCGGCGTCAGGGGCACGTGCCGGACCTCCACGCGCACGGACGAGACGGTGCCCTCGGTCCGCAGGTCGCGCAGGGCGGTCTCTTCGGAGGGCGGCAGCATCCGCGCCTCGATGGCGGCGGCCGTGCTCTGCGTCCTGCTGATGACTCAGGCGTGAGCCCGCCGTCCGCCGCTCTCCCGCACCAGCGTCAGCACCGGTTCCAGTGACCGTACGACCGTTTCCGCGCCGGCCTTCCTCAGGAGCTTCTCCTTCTCCTCGTTGCGGGCGTACCCGAGGAACGGCACACCGGCCCGCCGGGCGGCCGTCAGGTCGGAGGCGGTGTCGCCGACCATCAGGGCCTGTCCGGGTGCGGCACCCATCGCGTCGAGGGCGCGGTCGAGGCAGTACGGGTCGGGCTTGAGCAGGGCGAGATCCTGGGTGCGGCCGTAGATGTGCGGGGAGAAGCAGCCCAGCAGGCCGCGCGTCGTGAGGTACTCGCCGACCACGCGCGGCGAGTTGTTGGTGGTCATGGCGAGGCCCACCCCCAGCGCGGCCCAGGTCCGGATCAGGGGGTCCGCGTACGCGGTCGGCCGTGCGGTGGGCACGGCGCGCAGTTCCTCGCGGGTGAGTTGCTCCTCGAACTCGGCGACCAGGTCACTGCGGTGGCTCCTGCGGTCGACCGCGCCCAGCAGGACGTGCGGATCGGGGTGGACCCGCTCCTCCTCGGTCAGCAGGTCCTTGTGGCCCGTCCGCTCGAGCCAGCCCACCAGCCGGCCGGCGACCCGGTCCGCCGGGTAGCCCGCGAACAGTCTGCAGACGGGGCCGTCGAAGTCCCACAGGACGACCCGGGCACCCGCTATCAGGTCTCTGAGGCCGGCGGTCCGCTCGGTCGCCGGTTCGGTCCGTTCCGTGTCGGATGTCACTAGGAGAGTGTCATGTCCGTGGTGATGGTTTCCCAGAGGGCGTCGAACCACTTCTGCGATTCCTCCACGAACACGGCGTCCCGGTGCCCCGTGCGCTTCAGGAAGGAGAACAGCAGCGACTGGGAGCCGAGGGCGTCGTACATCTCCAGGGTCCGGCTCTCGTACTCCTCCTCGCGCCGGGTCAGCAGGTAGTAGCCGAGGAGGGCCTCCTCGCCGTTGAGCAGGTACAGCTTCATCGGCGAGGTGAAGGGCAGCGCGCGGAAGGCGACGCGGACGTCGACGTGGTGGGTGGAGCGCACGGCGTGCAGGTTGTGCTGGAGGACGCGGGCCTGGGCGTTGCGCATCTGCAGCCAGCGCTGGTGGACCGGGTCGTCCTCCTCGTCCTCGACCAGGACGGGGAAGGCCAGCTCGATGTCGCGCGAGGGCATCAGGACGCGGAAGTCGATGGACTCCGGGCGGATGCGGCCCTCGTGGATCAGGCGGAGCGGCTCGCTGAGCGCCAGCATCAGCGTCTCCGAGGTGTGGCACACGACGTCGATCCGCACGTGCGGTGCCGCGAACGCCTCCGCCAGCCGCGGCCCGAGCGCCACCATGGTCGGCTGCGGTTCGCCGCGGGCCGGGGCCGGTTCGGCGATGCGGGGCGGGCTGCCCTTGCTGACGTTGGTGAGCAGGCCGTCCTCCTGGAGGGCGCGCAGGGCCTGGCGGACGGTGCCGCGCTCCACCCCGAACTCGTCGGCCAGTTCGGCCTGGGTGGGCAGGCGGTCGCCCGCCTTGAGGACGCCCCCTCGGATCCGCTCCCGCAGGATGTCGGCGATCTCCTGGGACGAGGGCCTTCTGCCGTCGTTCACGGGCACGTTCTCCTGAGTCACGACCAAACGGTACAACTCCGGTCCATCCGAGGGGAGTTGTTGGGAACTTGTTTACAACTACAGACCAAGTGGGGACAACATAAGCAGAGTTGGTTACCAACTTTTTCGAGTTGGCGGAAGTTTTACTTCCAAGGCTCCCGAAGGGGGAACGACCATGCCCGTCCTCGCCCTCGTCTCCGCGGTCTTCGTCATCGGCTTCGAACAGCTCGTCCAGTGGAAGTACGGCACCACGGGCATCGTCGGCCTGCTCCTGCTCACCGTCGGCATCAAGGCCAAGAGCCCCTCCGTCAGCTCCGCCGGCGCGGTGGTGCTGGCCCTGCTGGTCGCCGGGCCCGCCCTGTGAGAGGGAGGGGCCGGTTCGTGCGCGTCAGTCCGTGAGCGTCAGCCCGGTGCTGATCGTCTCCCACAGCGCGTCGAACCACAGCCGCGACTGCGCGACGAACGCCGTGTCACGCGGCCCGGCCCCCCGCTCGAAGGCGAACAGCGTCGAGCGGGTGCCCTCGACGTCGTACGTCTCCAGCCGCTCGTGGCCGATCTGCTGCTCGCGCCGGGTGAGGGTGTAGTACGCGAACAGCGCTTCCGTGTCGTTGAGCAGGTAGAGCTTCACCGGCGGCGTGAAGGGCAGCGCCCGGAAGGTGACGCCCACGTCGATGCCGTGCGTGGCGCGCAGCGCCAGCAGGCTGTGCCGCAGCACCCGCCCCTGGGCGTTGCGCATGGACAGCCACCGCTCGTGCACCGGGGCGCCGCCGCCCCCGCCCCCGGGGCCCGGCACCGGCACCGGCACCGGGAAGGCCAGGGGGATGCCCCGGTCCGGCAGCAGGACGCGGACGTCGACCTTGGCCGGTTTCCACCGCCCGGCGTGTATCTGGCGCAGCGGTTCGCCGATGGCCAGCGTGAGGGAACCCGCGGTCAGGCACAGCGCGTCGATACGGACGTGCGGGGCGGCGAACGCCTGCGAGATCCGGGGGGCGAGGGTCACCGTGGTCGGCATCGGCGGCGCGTCCGGGCCGGTCAGCGCCCTGTCGAGGCCGGGCGCGACGGTCGCCGGGCTCCCCTTGGTCACGTTGGTGAGCAGGCGCTCCGACTGCAGGATGCGCAGAGCCTGGCGGACGGTGCCGCGCTCCACCCCGAACTCGTCGGCCAACTGGGCCTGGGTGGGCATGCGCTGGCCCGAGCGCAGCGTCCCGGACCTGATCCGGGCGCGCAGTTCGTCGGCCACCTCGCGATGTGTTCTCGCAGGTGCCGGCGGCTTCTTCCGGCCGTTGACCGGGGCATGTTCCCGCTCCACGACCAAACCCTACAACTTCCCGCCATCTTCCGGCAGTTCACGGAAAGGTGGTTATGAGACTCTCCCAAGTGGAGATAAGTAAAGAGAAGTTGGCTGCCAACTTGGGCAGCGTGGTCGGGCCTCCTGCCCGTCACCATCAAGGCGCTGAACCGGCGTACCGCCGTCCGGGCTCTCCTCCGGAGGGGAGCCGTGAGCCCGGGCGGCCGGTCGTCACCACCGCACGACAACCACAACCACAACCGAACAGCACGCGCTACGGATGGCGCTTGCGCGCACCACCCGTCCCGTCACCGGCAGAAGGGAGCGATCCTCGGAACATGTCCGGGCACCGAGGCCGCCCGGACGTACGCAGCAGGGCGTCGGCCGGACGGGCGGCGCCCGCTCGCTCTTCCCGGACCCGTCCGAGCGCCGCCGGCCGTACGGCCGACTCGTCGCCCGGCCACAGCGTCGCGGGTGTCTCCGCGGACCGCGCCCGCCGCCGGCCCGTGGTCAGAACGCCGCCCGGATCTCCCCCACCTCGTGCCCACCGCCCAGCAGCGGTGCGCGGCCGATGCGTTCGACCACCGGCGCGTCCACGCCCAGCAGCGTCAGCGCGCGGGCCAGCACCGGGCCCAGCGCCCTGCCCGCCCCGTCCTCCACCTTGAAGGCGAGGGCGCGGCCGTCGGGCAGGGCGAGGGCCTGGACGGCCTCCGCGCCCATCTTGGAGAGCGTGCCGGGCACCTCGCGCATCAGCCAGGTGTCGGGGCGGCGGGTGCCGGCGACGTACTCGGGGTGGGCGCGCATCGCGTCGGCGACCCGGCGTTCGGCCGTGCCGGGCTCGGCGGCGACGAAGCCGCGGAAGGCGCGGGCCAGTCCGACCAGGCTGATCGCCATCAGCGGGGCCCCGCACCCGTCGGTGCCGACGGCGGCGACCGGCTCGCCCGCCGCGTCCTCCACCACCTTGTGGATGAGCCGCTGCAGCGGGTGGTCCGCGTGGAGGTAGGTGTCCAGCGGCCAGCCCCGCTGGGCGCAGACGGCGAGCATCGCGGTGTGCTTGCCGGAGCAGTTCATGGTGATCCGGTCGGGCACCTCGCCCGAGGCCAGATAGGTGTCCCGTTCCTCGGGGTCCAGCGGCAGGTCGGGCGGGCACTGGAGCAGGGCCGGGTCGAGGCCGTGCTCGTCGAGCATCTTGCGGACCAGGTCGCGGTGGAAGGGCTCCCCGGAGTGGCTCGCGGCGGCCAGCGCCAGCCGCTCCCCCGCGAGGTCCAGGCCGGCCCGCAGCACGCCCGCGGCCTGCATCGGCTTGTTGGAGGAGCGCGGGAAGACCGGCGCCGTCACGTCCCCGAGCGCCAGTTCCACGGCCCCGTCGGTCCCCAGGACGACCAGGCTGCCCCGGTGCCGGCCCTCGACGAAGCCGGACCGGACGACCTCGGCGAGGACGGGCGGTGCGACGGACGGCAGGGCGGTCGGGGAACCGGGCGCGGGCGCTGTCGGGGACGAGGGCTGGAACCGGGACGGGGACTGGGGCGCGGACATCGGCGGTGGCCTTCCGGACGGGGCGACCCGCCGCGCGGCCCGGGGTGGCCGGGCTCGCGGGTGCGGCTCGTGGAGCCGCACCCGGCGTCATACGAGCAGGTCGTCGACTTGTGCTTCCCCTTCACGGTACCGGCGTGCGATCTCCGCGCTGCAGCCGTCGGCCGTGTGCTGCAGCCGCTGCCGCCGCCGGGAGACCTGCTGCTCGAAGCGCACGAGGCGGCCCATCGCCGCCTTCAGCTCCGGATCGGTGCGGGCCGTCAGGTCGGACAGCTCCACCTCGCCGAGCATCTCCGCGGCCAGTCTGCGTCCCTCCTCGCTGCGCGGCGTGCCCAGCGTCACATGGCGGGCGGAGGACCTCTGCCGGGCCGGCGCGTCGGCCAGGATCTCCGACAGCCGCTCCACGACGGAGGTCACGGACGCCACGTCCGGGTCCGCCACGGACTGTGGCCCGCGCCGCGCCAGCTCCGCGCGCAGGATGTCGATCCGCCCCTGCAGCAGCCGCCGCACATAGCTGAGATCGGCCTCCTCGCGCTGGACGTCCCTGCGCAGGGCGCGCAGCTCGGGCAGGCTCAGCGCGGGCAGGTCGTGCTCCGGCGGCTTCGCGGGCAGCTCCGGGCTGTCCGTGCGCTGCACGGGCGTCCGGAGCGGCTCCAGGCCCTCCGGGTAGGTCACCGCGGCGATACCTGACGGCTGCCCCGTAGTACTCGGTGTGCTCATATCCCTCAACCCGTCCCCTCGACCGGCGTCTGGGGAGCATCGTGCCACCCCGCGTGGCCGCTATGTGACCGAGTGCCCCCGAACAGCCCCAGATGGGGGGTTAGGGGGGAGAAAAGAAGCCCCGTACGGGCCGCCCGTCCCGCTCTCCGGGCGGCACGGCATCATGGCGGCATGCGTGCGGTGGTGCAGAGAGTGGACGGCGCGAGCGTCGTCGTGGACGGCGAGACGGTGGGGGCGATCGACGGCGAGGGACTGTGCGTCCTGGTCGGCGTGACCCACGAGGACACCGAGGAGAAGGCGGCGCAGCTGGCCCGCAAGCTCTGGTCGGTGCGGATGCTGCACGAGGAGAAGTCGTGCAGCGACATCGACGCCCCGCTCCTGGTGATCAGCCAGTTCACCCTGTACGGCGACGCCCGCAAGGGCCGCCGCCCCACCTGGAACGCCGCCGCCCCCGGTGACGTGGCCGAGCCGCTCGTCGACGAGGTCGTCGCGCAGCTGCGCGCGCTGGGCGCGACCGTGGCGACCGGCCGCTTCGGCGCGCGGATGCGGGTGTCGCTGACGAACGACGGCCCGTTCACGGTGCTGATCGAGGTCTAGGTCCTCCACGGTCCCTACGGCCTCTACGGCTACGGCCCCTACGGCTCGACGACCGTCTCCTGGGCCGCCGCCGTGCCCTCGGCGAGCAGCCGGGCGTCCACCGGCACGTTCCGCTTGACCAGGGCGAGGGCGACCGGGCCGAGCTCGTGGTGGCGTACGGACGTGGTGACGAAGCCGATCTTCCGGCCGTCGGGACCGTCGTCGGCCAGGCGCAGCTCGGCCCCGGCGGGCGGCAGGTGGACCTCGCTGCCGTCCAGGTGCAGGAAGACCAGCCGGCGCGGCGGCTTGCCCAGGTTCTGCACCCGGGCGACGGTCTCCTGGCCCCGGTAGCAGCCCTTCTGCAGGTGGACGGCGATGCCGATCCAGCCCAGCTCGTGCGGGATGGTGCGGTGGTCGGTCTCGAAGCCGAGGCGGGGCCGGTGCTGCTCGACGCGCAGCGCCTCGTGGGCGAGGATCCCGGCCGGCGGCCCGGCCTGGGCCGCGAACGCCTCCAGTTCCCCGCGCGGCAGGAAGAGGTCGCGGCCGTACGGCGTCTCGCGGACGACGGCGTGCTCGGGGACCTCGGCGATGGAGCCGGCCGGCAGGTGGACGAGGGCGGTGTCGGGGGTGCGGTCGGCGACCTCGACCCGGTAGAAGAACTTCATCGACTCCAGGTAGGCGATCAGCGCCTCCCGGGTGCCGGGCTCCACGTGGGCCCAGACGGTCTCGCCGTCGTCCACCAGGTACAGGGCGTGTTCGATGTGGCCGTTGGCGGAGAGGATCAGCGCCTCGGTGGCCTCGCCGGGCCGCAGGTCGCTGACGTGCTGGGTGAGCAGCAGGTGCAGCCAGCTCAGCCGGTCCTCACCGGTGACGGTGACGACACCGCGGTGGGAGAGGTCGACGAATCCGGTGCCGTCGGCGAGGGCGCGCTGCTCGCGGAACAGGTCACCGTAGTGCGCGGCGACGCCTTCGTCCACGCCCTCGGCGGGGACGGCGCCGGGCAGGGACAGCAGAGGGCTCTTCATACGCCTAGCCTACGATCCGTCGGCCGGGCCCTTCCGGGCGCAGTCCTCGCACCGGCCGAAGATCGCGAAGTGCTTCATGTCGGTGTCGAAACCGAACTGTTCGCGCAGCTTGGCGGTGAAGTCGGCGGCCACCGACAGATCGGCCTCGATCACGTGGGAGCAGTCCCGGCAGACCAGGTGGATGTGGTGGTGCCGGTCGGCGAGGTGGTAGGTGGGCGCGCCGTGTCCGAGGTGGGCGTGGCTGACCAGCCCGAGCTCCTCCAGGAGCTCCAGCGTGCGGTACACGGTGGAAATGTTGACCCCCGACGCCGTCTTCCTCACTTCGCCGAGGATGTCGTCGGGGGTCGCGTGTTCCAGGGTGTCCACGGCTTCGAGCACGAGTTGCCGCTGCGGCGTCAGCCGGTAGCCGCGCTGCCTGAGGTCGCTCTTCCAGTCGGTGCTCACCACACCCCTGAGTGTAGGTCTACTTGAAGAAGGCGATCCCGTCGTCCGGCATGTCGTCGGGGAGGGCCTTGGCCCAGCGTTCGACGTCCTCCGGGGTGACGACCTTCTTCAGGTGCGCGGACATGTAGGGGCGGAGTCCGACCTCGGGGGTCTGCTTCTCGCCGACCCACATCAGGTCGCTCTTGACGTAGCCGTACAGCCGCTTGCCGCCGGTGTAGGGCTGCGAGGAGGCGGTGCGGGCGACGGCGTCGGTGACCAGGTCGATCTGGGGCTTCTGGGCGGCCATCTCGCCGTACCAGATCTCGATGACGCCGTCGTCGCGGACCATCGTGACCTCGACCTTGCGGTCCGCGTCGATGCGCCAGAAGCCGTGCTCGGACTCCAGGGGGCGGACCTTGTTGCCCTCCTGGTCCAGGACCCAGGTGTGGGACTGGTACTCGAGGAAGTCACGGCCGTCGTGGGAGAAGGAGACCTCCTGCCCGAAGTTGCACTTCTCGGCGCCCGGGAAGTCGTGCACGCCCGCGCCCGCCCAGTTGCCGAGCAGGAAGGCGAGCGGGACGAGGTCCTTGTGGAGGTCGGACGGGATCTCGATCATGAGCAGTACTTCCTGGCGTGGGGGGTCAGCGCTGGCCCTGGTACAGCTTCTTCACGGTCAGTCCGGCGAAGGCGAGGACGCCGACGCAGACCAGGACCAACAGGGCTTCGAAGAAGATCTCCACGGGGTGCTCCTCGATTGAGCGGGGTGCGGTGCGTGCGCTGTGTGCACAGGGGCCGGGGCCCAGCTTACGCGGCCGGGCCGGGCAGCACTTGGCGAGGTGCGCCGTCGTGGCCGCCGCACGGCGCGGCCGCCGTACGATTCCGTCATGGCGAAGAAGCTCGTGATCAAGGTGACGGCGGGGGCCGACGCGCCCGAGCGGTGCTCTCAGGCGTTCACGGTGGCGGCGGTGGCCGTGGCCAGCGGGGTCGACGTCTCGCTGTGGCTGACCGGGGAGTCCGCCTGGTTCGCCCTGCCGGGCCGCGCGGCCGGGTTCGAGCTGCCGCACGCCGCGCCGCTGCCCGACCTGCTGGACGCGATCCTGGCGGGCGGCCGGCTGACCCTGTGCACCCAGTGCGCGGCGCGGCGCGACATCACCGAGAAGGACGTGCTCGAGGGCGTGCGGATCGCGGGCGCCCAGGTCTTCGTGCAGGAGGCGCTGGCGGACGACACGCAGGCGCTCGTCTACTGACCGCCCGCGTCCCGTCCGCCGGCGCCCCGCCGCTCACTTCCCCATGACGTACGCGACGGTCGGTCCGGTGGTCCAGCCGCCGTCCCCGCCCTTGTCCCTGACCGAGCGCCGCAAGGCCGCCACCCAGCTCGACATCGCGCACGCGGCGGCCGAGCTCTTCGCCACCCGGGGCCCGCACGCCACGACGGCCGAGGAGATCGCCCGGCGCGCCGGGGTCGCGCTGCGCACCTTCTACCGGTACTTCCGCTCCAAGCAGGACGCGGTCGGCCCGCTCCTGACGGTCGGTGCCGACCGCTGGCGCGGACTGCTGGAGAGCACGGAGCCCGGCACCCCGCTCGGCCCGGCCCTGCGGACCG
This sequence comes from Streptomyces sp. NPDC006384, assembly GCF_042870695.1. Classification (NCBI taxonomy): domain Bacteria; kingdom Bacillati; phylum Actinomycetota; class Actinomycetes; order Kitasatosporales; family Streptomycetaceae; genus Streptomyces; species Streptomyces sp. NPDC006384. The sequence goes on along the minus strand of NZ_JBIAHR010000032.1, from coordinate 53,261 downwards.
CCGCGGAACAGGCGCTGGCGGCCCCGGACACCCGGGCCGTCGAGGCCCTGCTGCGCACCCGCGGGCTGCTGCGGGCGGGGGAGGACGATCCGGCGCTGCGCGCCGTGTGGTACCGCGTGAACCAGGAGTCCGAGGAGCGGCTCGTCCCGGTGATCGCACGTCTGACGGACGGCGCCGCCGATCCGCTGGAGGTCCGGCTGATGGCCGCCGCCGCCACCGACGCCGTCCGGATCGCCCTGGAGACGTGGGCCGGCACGGAGGCGGGGACCGAGGGCCCCGGCTCCCCCGCCGACCTGGCGGTGCGCTGCCTGGAACGCCTTCTCGGGGGGAGGGAGCGGTCGTCGTAGGCGCGGGGTCCGGGGGGAGGGTGGTTTCCGGCGGGCGGTTCCTGGGCGGGTTCTAGGGACGGTCCTGGCGTCGGGGGCCGCCGGGGCCTTTCCGGCCGTCCAGTTCGTCCCACCACTCGTCGGACTCCGGGTCACCGGAGGGATCGTCCCACCAGCGGTCGTCGGGGCCGCGGCGGTTGGCGGCCATCGCGGCGAACGGGGGGATGACCATGGCGACGACGCACAGGGCGACGGCCGCGGGGACGGACCAGAGGCGGACGACGCCCCAGGCCAGGACGAACAGCGCGATGCAGGTGCCCATCATCACGAAGTAGACGCGCCGCCTCCGTGCGTACATGTGTCCAGGGTAGGTCCGTCCGGGCACGCCGAAGGGGCCGCACCCCAGGCGTCCAACCCGGTGGGTGCGGCCCCTCGGCCGTCGTGCGGCACGTGTGCCGCGTGTGTGCCGCGCGTGCCGTCAGACGGCGATCGCGACCTCCGCCAGCCCGCCCTGCTGGGCGACGACCGTGCGGTCGGCGGTGCCGCCCGGGACGAGTGCCCGTACGGTCCAGGTGCCCTCGGCCGCGTAGAAGCGGAACTGGCCCGTCGCGGAGGTCGGGACCTCCGCGGTGAACTCGCCGGTGGAGTCCAGCAGACGGACGTAGCCCGTCACCGGCTCGCCGTCGCGGGTCACCTGGCCCTGGATGGTGGTCTCACCGGGCTTGATCGTCGAGGCGTCGGGGCCGCCGGCCTTCGCTCCGCACATGTCGTACTCCTGAGGGGTTGGGAAAGGTCGGTGGGAGTGGTTACTTCGCGGGGCCGAGCTCGATCGGCACGCCGACGAGGGAGCCGTACTCGGTCCAGGAGCCGTCGTAGTTCTTGACGTTCTCCACGCCCAGCAGCTCGTGCAGGACGAACCAGGTCAGGGCGGAGCGCTCGCCGATGCGGCAGTAGGCGATGGTGTCCTTGGCCAGGTCCACCTGCTCGGCCTCGTAGAGCGCCTTGAGCTCCTCGTCCGACTTGAAGGTGCCGTCGTCGTTGGCGTTCTTCGACCACGGGATGTTGCGGGCGGACGGGACGTGGCCCGGACGCTGCGACTGCTCCTGCGGGAGGTGGGCCGGGGCGAGCAGCTTGCCGGAGAACTCGTCGGGCGAGCGGACGTCGACCAGGTTCTGCGCGCCGATCGCCTTGACGACGTCGTCGCGGAAGGCGCGGATCGAGGTGTCCTGCGGCTTGGCCTTGTACTGGGTGGCCGGGCGCTTCGGCACCTCGTCGCCGGGGACCAGCTCGCGGGCGTCCAGCTCCCACTTCTTGCGGCCGCCGTCGAGGAGCTTGACGTTCTCGTGGCCGTACAGCTTGAAGTACCAGTAGGCGTAGGACGCGAACCAGTTGTTGTTGCCGCCGTAGAGGACCACGGTGTGGTCGTTGGAGATGCCCTTCTCCGACAGGAGCTTCTCGAAGCCCTCCTGGTCGACGAAGTCGCGGCGGACCGGGTCCTGGAGGTCCTGGGTCCAGTCGATCCGGATCGCGTTCCTGATGTGGTTCTTGTCGTACGCGGACGTGTCCTCGTCCACCTCGACGATGGCGATGGTCGGGTCGTCCAGGTGGTCCTGAAGCCAGTCGGCGTCGACCAGGACGTCGCTGCGGCTCATGGTTTCTCCTCCGGGGCAGTTGCGGCGGGGCGTGCGGTGCGAGGGTGTGCGCGCTCATGCCGGAGCGGCGCGCGGGTGCCCTGATCAGGGCGGTGAGGGAAACCGGACGGCGGCGGCGCCGTCCGCTCAGAAAATGCGACAGAGCATGGCGGCGACGCGGCACAGGTCGACTGCCCGCCGCTTCGTGAGATCCGCCTGTCCCCGCGGCCGGAGGACGCTCGTCTGGTGCTGCATGGCTCCCGATCGTAGGGAGCGACACCGTGCCGTGTCACCGGTGTGTCGCATGATGAGACGCGATCGTCCGTGATGCGGGACAGATGGGGGCGGCGGAGTGCTCCCGGAGGGGTGCGCGGCGGTCGCGTCCGTCACCGCATCTGACGTACGGACGTCACCGTCTCGCCTGTCGGACGCCGCTCCGTGGCCGCCTCCGTGCCACCCGTCCCGTACTACCCGGCGAGCCTGACGTTCGCACCCTTCACCGTGATCTCGACGCCGTTCTCCGCCGCCTCGACCTTGTCGAGCTCGACGCCGCCGGGCAGCTGGTCGATGCGCTGCTGGAAGTCGGTGATGGCCCGGATGCGGGACTCGGCGAGCTCCCTGCCGTTGATCTGCGGCAGACCGTCGGCCTCGACCTCGACCTTGTTGTCCTTCACGGTGACCGAGCTGAGCACGTCGACGGGCTCGGGCAGCGGGGTGCCCAGCACCGTCGTCTCGAGCGTCACCTTGATCTTGCCGTTGCCGCCGTCGGAGAGGCCGACGACCTTGGCGGTGATGCCCGGGGCGACCTGGGTGGGCTCGGACTTCGCGGCCTTCAGCAGCTCGTCGTAGGAGATCGTCGCGGTGCCGGAGGCGGTGGCCGCCGTGGCGGAGCCGAAGTCGCTGGAGAACTCGACGCCCTTCATACGGGCCCGCAGGTCGTCGATACGGATCTTCCCGGTGCCGTCGCCGCTGTCCGTCCGGTAGTCCTCGATGCCGATCTCGACCTCGTCCAGCGTGCCGGCGGCGGCCTGGGTGAGGAAGGGGAAGCCCTTGATGGACACGTCCGGCGCCGAGGCGAGGTTCTCGGTGGTGCGCAGCCTGTCGGCCGCCTCGCCCTCGGCGAAGTTGACCGCCACCCGGTCCGCGATAACGAAGAGCCCGCCCAGGATCACGACGACGATCAACAGTATTCGCAGTGCGCGCATGCGAGTCTTTCCCCACCGGTAGGTGTCAACGACAGCGGTCCCCCGACGACCGTCGGCCGTCCAGCGCGAGCGTAACGCGGTGGACGGCCGGCGCCGGATTTTGTCGATCACCTGTGACAGGCGGGGCGTTTGCACCCGGGAGCGGACCTGCCGCACGGATCAGCCGCACGGCCCCGGCCGCGCGGACCGACCACACGGATCAGCCGAACACCCGTCCGAGCAGGTACACGGCCGGAGCCGCGGCCGCCAGCGGCAGTGCCACGCCCGCCGTGAAGTGGACGAACCGGGACGGGTAGTCGTAGGCCGCCACCCGGTGTCCGATCAGCGCGCAGACCGCCGCGCCCGCGCCGAGCAGCGCCCCCGGCGCGCCGACGTCCGTCATGGCGCCGGCCGCGAACCCGGCGCCCGCCGCCGCCAGCAGCGCGACGGCCACCGAGGCGGGCGTCGGCAGCGGCAGCGCGCGGGCCACGACGGCCACCGCCACGGCGAGGGCGCCGACCGTCACCGCATCCGCGTCGGCCGCGAGGTGGCCGCCCGCCACGATGGCCAGCGCCGCCGCGACGACCGTCGCCGTCAGGCCGTACATCCGCTCGTCCGGGTCGGCGTGCGACCGCAGTTGCAGGACGAGGGAGAGCAGCACCCACACGCCGAGCGTGCCGAGGAGCGCCGCCGGGGAGCGGTCCGAGGCCAGCATCGCCGCGTCGGCGGCCAGCGCGCCCGCGAAGCCCAGCGCGATGCCCTGCCGGGCGGGCCACATGCCGTTCAGCCGGAACCAGCCCGCCGCGGTGACGGCCTGGAGGACGACGAGCGGGACCAGCAGCGCGTACGAGCCGACGGCTGCCGTGCCGGCCAGCAGCAGTCCGAGCAGCGCGGTGAGCAGGGCCGGCTGCATGCCCGGGTCGATGATCGGCGAACGCCCCTCGGCGCGGGCCCGCTGCGCGTCGGTGATCCGCGCGTTGCCCGCGAGGGTCGCGGGACCGTACTCGGGCACGTCCGCGGCGACGGGGGGCGCGGGGGCGGTGGGAGCGGGGGTCGCGGGGGTCGCGGGGGGCTCGTACTGCTGGGGCTGGGGGTGCGGTTGCGGCTGGTACGCCGGTGACTGCGGCTGGTACTGCTGCGGGTGCGGCCGGTACTGGTGCTGCTCGTACTGCTGTTGCTGCGGGTGCGGCTGGTACTGGTGCTGCGGTCCCGGAGGGTACGGCTGTCCCCCGTGCCCTCCGCCGTACGCGGCGTCCGGCTGCGGGGGCAGGTACGCCGTCTCCTCCGCGGGGGCGGGCGCGGGGACGGGCGGCTGCATCTGGGTCTCCCAGGTCTGGCCCTGCCACTGCTGAGTGTGGGGGCCGGAGTCCAGGTCCTCGTACCCCTGCTGTCCCTGCTCGTACTGTCCGGGCCACACCGGGGCGCCGTGCCCGTCGTGTCCGCCGTGTCCGCCGTAGGACTGGTGGGGCTGGTGGGGCTGGTGGGGCTGATACGGCTGGTCGGTCATCGTCACCCTCCCGCGAACGGCGGCAGCACCTCGACCGTGCCGCCGTCGGTCAGCCGTACCGTCTCGTGCGCACGCGTGCCCACCGGGTCGCCGTCGACGAGGAACGAGCAGCGCCGCAGGACGCGCGTGAGTTCGCCGGGGTGTCCCTCGCGCACCGCGTCGAGCGCGTCGGCGAGCGTGGCCGCCTCGTACGCCTCCTCGGCCACGCCTGCCGCGGCCTTCGCGGCGGCCCAGTAGCGCACCGTGACCTTTGCCATCTGGATCCTTCGTCGCCGGAGCCGGCCGGCGTCGGTGCCGGCCGGCGGTGAACACCTCAGGCTAGCCCGCGCGGCGGACGGCCCAGTCGCCGATACGGTCCAGGAGGTCCTCGCCGGCCGCGTGCTCGGCGTGGCCCATGCCGGGCTCCACCCAGAGTTCGCCGTGGTCACCGGCGGCCGCGGCCAGCATCCGGGGGTGGTCGAGGGGGAAGTAGCCGTCCCGGTCGCCGTGCACGACGAGCAGGGGCACCGGGGCGATCCGCGCCGCCGCCTCCACCGGCGACAGCGGCACCGGGTCCCAGTCCCGGTGATGGATGCGGGTGCGCAGGCCGTAACGGCTCACCAGGCGCCCGGTGGGGCGCAGCACCAGCCAGTGCAGCCGGCGCATGGGTGCCGTGCCCCGGTAGTACCAGCGGGCGGGGGCGCTCACCGAGACGACGGCGTCCGTACGGGCGTCATGGGCGTCGCGGTCGTCACGGGCGTCGCCGCCGTACAGCGCGGCGTGCCGCAGCACCACCGAGCCGCCCATGGAGAAGCCGACGGTCACCACCCGCGGGTGCCCGAAGCCGCGCGCCCAGGCGACCGCCGCCGCCAGGTCGAGCACCTCGCGGTCGCCGACGGTCGAGCGGCCGCCCGACGCGCCGTGTCCCCGGAAGGAGAACGTGACGACGGCCCCCCGGCGCGCGAACGCCTTCGCGATCCGGCGCACGTGCGGGCGGTCGGCGTCGCCGGTGAATCCGTGCGCGACGACGAAGACCGGGCCGGCGGTGCCGCGGCCGGTCACGCCGGGCTCGTACACCGCGTCGATCCGCACCCCGTCCGACGTGCGCAGGAACGTCCGCGCGGGGGTGCGGCGGAGGGTCCGTCCGGGGGTTTCGGGGGAGGTTCCGTGACGTGCGCGCGGGGCGAGGGGAGGGAGGGAAGCAGGGGTGGAACGCGCCACACGACCTGCCCGGCCGTTGCTCATGTCGGCTATTGTGCTGGACAGAGGACTCGGGCGACGCAGCCCCCGAGTCCTTTTGTGCTTTCGGGAACGTGCGCCGAGCGTTCACCTCCCGGACGTGCAGCGGGCCCCACGGGCACGGGATCCGCGCCGTACGAAGCAGTGCCGTAAGCTCCCCCGCTGCCTCGAGGGCGCGGGAGGTACCCCCGTCGCAGGGACCGAGGAGGAACCAGACGTCATGGGCGAGCGAACCGTGCTGGACCGTGAGACGACCCGGGCAGGTGGGCCACGATGAGCTCTCTGCTGCTCCTGACCAACGCTCTCCAGCCGTCGGCCGAGGTGCTTCCCGCCCTCGGCCTGCTGCTGCACAACGTCCGGGTGGCTCCCGCGGAGGGGTCCGCCCTCGTCGACACCCCCGGCGCCGACGCGATCCTCGTCGACGGGCGCCGTGACCTCCCCCAGGTCCGCAGCCTGTGCCGGCTGCTGCGCTCCACGGGGCTCGGCTGTCCGCTGCTCCTCGTCGTCACCGAGGGCGGCCTCGCCGCCGTCACCGCCGACTGGGGCATCGACGACGTACTGCTGGACACCGCCGGCCCGGCGGAGGTCGAGGCCCGGCTGCGCATCGCCACGGGACGTCAGCAGATCGCCGGCGACGACTCCCCCATGGAGATCCGCAACGGCGACCTGTCGGTGGACGAGGCGACGTACTCCGCCAAGCTCAAGGGGCGGGTCCTGGACCTGACCTTCAAGGAGTTCGAGCTGCTGAAGTACCTCGCCCAGCACCCGGGCCGGGTCTTCACCCGCGCCCAGCTGCTCCAGGAGGTGTGGGGCTACGACTACTTCGGCGGCACCCGCACGGTCGACGTCCACGTACGGCGGCTGCGCGCCAAGCTCGGCCCCGAGCACGAGTCGCTGATCGGCACCGTCCGCAACGTCGGCTACCGCTTCGTCACGCCGGAGAAACCGGAGAAGAAGGAGCGGGCCGCGGAGGGGACCGAGACGCAGCAGGGGCCCGGGGCCGGGACGGACGCCGCGAAGGCGGCACCGGCCGCCGCCGAGGCCTGAGCACCGCCGGCCGGACCGGGGCCTGAGCACCGCCGACCGGTCCGGAACGTGAGCGCCGTCGCCCGGGCCGGGGCGTGAGCGCCGTCGGCCGACCGAGGGCTGATACGCCCTGCCCACGGCGGGTCCATCCGCGTAGACTCCGCGCGTGGCCAAGGTGACTCGGGACGATGTGGCGCGACTGGCGGGGACGTCCACCGCCGTCGTCAGCTATGTCATCAACAACGGACCCCGGCCGGTCGCCCCGGCCACGCGCGAGCGCGTCCTCGCCGCGATCAAGGAGCTGGGGTACCGGCCCGACCGGGTCGCCCAGGCCATGGCCTCGCGGCGCACGGACCTCATAGGCCTGATCGTGCCGGACGCGCGCCAGCCCTTCTTCGCGGAGATGGCGCACGCGGTCGAGTGGGCCGCCTCCGAGCGCGGGAAGATGGTCCTCGTCGGCAACTCCGACTACGTCGGCGAACGCGAGGTGCACTATCTGCGCGCCTTCCTCGGCATGCGGGTCTCCGGCCTGATCCTGGTCAGCCACGCCCTGAACGACCTGGCCGCCGCCGAGATCGACGCCTGGGACGCCCGTATCGTCCTGCTGCACGAACGCCCCGAGGCCATCGACGACGTCGCCGTCGTCACCGACGACCTCGGCGGCGCCCAGCTCGCCGTACGCCACCTGCTGGAGCACGGGTACGAGTACGTCGCCTGCATGGGCGGCACCGCCGAGACGCCGTCCGTCGGCGACCCGGTCTCCGACCACGTCGAGGGCTGGCGGCGCGCGATGAAGGAGGCCGGGCTCTCCACCGAGGGCCGGCTCTTCGAGGCGCCGTACAACCGCTACGACGCGTACGAGGTGGCCCTGGAGATCCTCGCCGGGCCGCGCAGGCCGCCCGCGGTCTTCTGCTCCACCGACGACCAGGCGATCGGCCTGCTGCGCGCCGCCCGCGAGCTGCGCATCGACGTCCCCGGCGAGCTGGCGGTGGCCGGCTTCGACGACATCAAGGAGGCGGGGCTGGCCGATCCGCCGCTGACGACGGTCGCCTCCGACCGGTCGGCCATGGCGCGGTCCGCCGTGGACCTGGTGCTGGACGACGGGCTGCGGGTGGCGGGCTCTCGGCGCGAGCGGCTGAAGGTCTTCCCGTCGCGTCTGGTGGTCCGGCGCTCCTGCGGCTGCGCGTAGCCTCCGGCGGTCGTGCCCGAGGTTCCTGGAGGCAGTCCCCCTTCGTGGCGACGGGGCTTCTTTACATCGGGCATACGAGGTTCTGCCGGGCTTCTCAGGCAGGACTCAGGAAGCTCTCATACAGGGACGCGAAGCTCATGAACATGACCGAGAGCTTCCGCCGCAGCGGCGAGTACGAGAACGCGCATCCGTACGCGGCCTCCCGTGAGGACGCCCAGCAGCACGTCTCCTCCTCGCCGGAGGGGACCGTGGGCCAGGCGAGCCCGGTGTCCCCGGTGAACCCGGTGAACCCGGTGAACCCGGTGAACCCGGAGTGGCCGCCCCCGCCGGCTCAGCCGCCGGCTCAGCCGCCGCACCCCCCGATGGCCGGGGAGCAGGGCGGGCACGCCCAGGGGCCCCGCAGGCGGGCCCGGCGCGGGCCGGTCGCCCTGCTCGCGGCCGTGGCGATCGTCGCGGCGGCCGTCGGCGGCGGCACCGCCTTCGGCATCCAGGAGCTGACCGGCAGCGACACCGTCGCCTCCAGTTCCACCAGCACCACCGTCGTGCCGTCGAGCCAGAAGGGCACGGTCGCCGGGGTCGCCCAGGCAGTCGGTCCCAGCATCGTCGAGATCAACGCCGACACGGACTCCGGCTCCTCCACCGGATCCGGCGTGATCATCACCGCCGACGGCGAGATCATCACCAACAACCACGTGGTGGCCGGCGCCTCCTCGGTCGAGGTGACGACCAGCGACGGCAAGCAGTACACCGCCGAGGTCGTCGGCACCGACAGCACGAAGGATCTGGCGCTGATCGAGCTGGAGAACGCCTCCGGCCTGAAGGCCGCGACCCTCGGCGACTCCGACGGCGTCCGGGTGGGCGACCAGGTCGTGGCGATCGGCTCTCCCGAGGGGCTGACCGGCACCGTGACCAGCGGCATCGTCTCGGCCCTGAACCGCGACGTGACCGTCTCCACGGACGGGGGACAGCAGCAGCGGCAGCGGCAACAGCAGGGCGGGGGCTGGCCGTTCGAGTTCGGCGGGCAGCAGTTCAACGGCGACACCGGGTCGTCCACGACGACGTACAAGGCGATCCAGACGGACGCCTCCCTCAACCCGGGCAACTCCGGCGGCGCGCTGATCGACATGAACGGCAACATCATCGGCATCAACTCCGCGATGTACTCGGCGGCCGGCTCCTCCTCGTCGGCGGACGCGGGGAGCGTCGGCCTCGGCTTCGCCATACCGGTGAACACCGTCAAGGCGGACCTGCCCTCGCTGCGGGCGGGCGACCGGAAGTGACGCGGGAGCGCGGCACCGTGCCCCGGCTGTTCACCCACGCCACGGCGTCCGCCGGCGCCGGCCCCGCCGGACTCGCCCTCGCCCTGGAGGTCGCGGCGGAGCTGCACCCGCCGGTGTCCCGGGCGCCAAAGGTGCCGGCCCGCGCCGCCCACCGCCCGCCGCCGCCCGGCACCGCCGACCGCGGTGCCCCGCCCGGCACCGCCGCACGACCGGGACGGTCCCGTGCCGCCCGTCGCCGCGCCGCACGGGGCTGAGCCGGACGTGCGACGCTGAAGACGTTGTCCGTCCGTATCCGACCGCACCCGAGGAACCCGAGCCATGAGCCCCGCAGAAGGCGACCGCGACCGTGACGTCCAGCGCATCCTGATCGTCGACGACGAGCCGGCGGTCCGCGAGGCCCTCCAGCGCAGCCTCGCCTTCGAGGGATACGGCACCGAGGTCGCCGTCGACGGCGCCGACGCCCTGGAGAAGGCGGCGGCGTACCGGCCCGATCTGATCGTCCTCGACATCCAGATGCCCCGCATGGACGGCCTGACCGCCGCCCGCCGGATCCGCGGCGCGGGCGACACGACCCCGATCCTGATGCTGACGGCCCGCGACACGGTCGGCGACCGGGTCACCGGCCTGGACGCCGGTGCCGACGACTACCTCGTCAAGCCCTTCGAGCTGGACGAACTCTTCGCCCGCATCCGCGCGTTGCTGCGCCGCAGCTCCTACGCGGCGGCGGTGGAGGCCACCGCCGAGGACGACGACACCCTGACCTTCGCCGACCTGACCATGGACCTGGCGACGCGGGAGGTCGTCCGGGCCGGGCGCCCGGTGGAGCTGACCCGCACGGAGTTCACCCTCCTCGAGATGTTCATGGCGCACCCGCGCCAGGTCCTCACCCGGGAGCAGATCCTGAAGGCCGTCTGGGGCTTCGACTTCGAGCCGTCCTCCAACTCCCTCGACGTGTACGTCATGTACCTGCGCCGCAAGACCGAGGCGGGCGGCGAGCCGCGGCTCGTGCACACCGTCCGGGGCGTGGGCTACGTCCTGCGGCAGGGCGGCGCGGAGTGATCCGACGGTTCCGTGCCCTGCCGCTGCGCTCGCGGCTGGCGCTGCTGGTGGCGGCGGCGGTGGCGTTCGCGGTGACCGCGGCGGCGGTGGCCTGCTGGTTCGTGGTGAAGAACGTGCTGGTGAACTCGCTGGACGAGGCGCTGCGGGCGAACCGCATGGACCTGCCGCAGGTGACGCAGTACGTCAACCTGAACACCGGCCTGTGTCTCAACGACCCCGACGCCCGCGAGCCCAACCTCTTCAACTCGACCGTGCAGCTGCTGGACCGGCAGGGGCAGAGCTGCCTCATCGTCGGCACCGAGAAGGTCCGGCTCACCGCCGCCGACCACGCCGTGGCCGAGGGCGGGGCGCCCGACGCGCTGCACGACGCCACCGGCGCCGACGGCACCGAGTACCGCGTCTACACGTACACGGTGCGCGGTCTGCAGGGCGTCGCCGTCTCCGCGGCCCGGCCGCTCGGCGAGGTGAAGGGCTCGCTCAACAACCTCGCGCTGGTGCTGCTGTTCGTCGCGGGAGCGGGTGTCGTCGGCGCCGGTGCCGCCGGCCTGTGGGTGGCCCGCGCCGGACTGCGGCCGGTGGACGAGCTGACCCGTGCCGTGGAACACGTGGCCCGCACGGAGGACCTGACCGTCCGCATCCCCGTCGAGGACGACAGCGAGGACGAGATCGCGCGCCTGTCCCGCTCCTTCAACTCCATGACCTCCTCCCTCGCCAGCTCCCGCGACCTGCAGCAGCAGCTCATCGCCGACGCCGGCCACGAACTGCGCACCCCGCTCACCTCCCTGCGGACCAACATCGAACTCCTCACCCGCAGCGAGGAGACGGGACGGCCGATCCCCGAGGCCGACCGCAAGGCCCTGCTCGCCTCCGTGAAGGCGCAGATGACGGAGCTGGCGGCGCTGATCGGCGATCTCCAGGAGCTGTCCCGCCCGGACACCGGCCAGCACGCGGGCCGGACGCGGATCCTCGCCCTGCAGGACGTCGTCGAGTCGGCGCTGCGCCGGGCCAGGCTGCGCGGACCGGAGCTGACGTTCACCGCCGACGTCCACCCCTGGTACGTACGGGCGGAGCCGAGCGCGCTGGAGCGGGCCGTCGTCAACATCCTGGACAACGCGGTGAAGTTCAGCCCGGACGGCGGCACGGTCGACGTGCGCCTCGCCGAGGGCGTGCTCACCGTCCGCGATCACGGGCCCGGCATCTCCGCCGAGGAACTCCCGCACGTCTTCGACCGGTTCTGGCGCTCGCCGTCGGCCCGTGCGCTGCCCGGCTCGGGTCTCGGCCTGTCGATCGTGGCGCGCACGGTGCAGCAGGCGGGCGGCGAGGTGACGCTGGCGCCGGCCGGGGACGGGGGCGGCGGCACGGTGGCGACCGTACGGCTGCCGGGGGCGCCGGTGCCGCCGCCCGGTGCGGACCCGGCGGACGGCGACGCCTGACCGCGCGGCGGCGGACGGCACTTCCACGACGGCCGGACGGCGATTTCGCGCCAATCGAACGGCAACCTTCCGCTCTCCGGCGGCGACAGGCAGGTGACACAGTCCCCGTCTGAACGGAATCATCCGTGAGCGAGACCCGTACCCACGCCCGCACCCGCACCCGCACCAAGGCCCGTCACCGCAGGACCAAGAAGGCCCTGGCCGTCGGTGTCCCCCTGGCACTGGTCGCCGCCGGCGCGCTGGCCTACGGCACGGACACCGGCTTCTTCGGCTCCGGATCGGCCAGCGAGGCGTCCGCCGCCGGTTACACCGCCCCCGCGTGGGCGACCGCCACCGCCGACGGCTTCGCCTCGGTCGACGCCCTCGGCCAGAAGGGCACCTACGGCGGCCGCGGCGGCAAGACGGTGACCGTCCGCACGCAGGCAGAGCTGGAGAAGTACGCGACGGCCGAGGAGCCGTACGTCATCGTCGTCGCCGGGAAGATCAACATGGCGCCCGCCGGCAAGGAGATCAAGGTCCGCTCGGACAAGACGATCGTCGGCGCCGGCGCCTCCGGGCACATCGTCGGCGGCGGCTTCTTCCTCGGCCCCGGCGTGCACAACGTGATCATCCGCAACCTGACGATCCGGGACTCCTACCAGGGCACCTGGAACGACAAGGACCACGACTTCGACGCCATCCAGATGGACGGCGCGCACCACGTGTGGATCGACCACAACGACCTGCGGCACATGGCCGACGGCCTGATCGACGTCCGCAAGGACAGCACGTACGTGACGGTCTCCTGGAACAGACTGAGCAACAACAACAAGACGTTCGGCATCGGCTGGACGGACAACGTCAAGACGGACATCACGATCCACCACAACTGGTTCCGCGAGACCGAGCAGCGCAACCCCTCCACCGACAACGCCGCCCACGCGCACCTCTACAACAACTACCTGGAGGACGTGCCGGGCACCGCCATCACCTCCGCCTACGGCAACTACGCGCGCGGCCGGACGTCGATGGTCCTGGAGAACAGCTACTTCCAGGGCGTGCGCAACCCCGTCACCAAGGACACCACCGCCTCCCTCGTCCAGCGCGGCAACGTCTTCTCCGGCACCTCGGGCCGCAACGAGAGCGGCGGGAAGGCCTTCGACCCGAAGAAGTTCTACGCCTACAAGCTCGACAGGGCCGCGGACGTGCCGGGGCTGCTGAAGTCCGGCACGGGCCCGCGCCCCTCGATCGGCGTCGCGAACGGCTCGGGTGGCTCGGGTGGCTCGGGTGGCTCGAACAACTCGGCCACGAAGGCCGCGACGACGCTCACGGTCGCCAAGGACGGCAGCGGCCAGTACAAGACCGTCCAGGCCGCCGTGGACGCCGTCCCCGCGAACAACGCCTCCCGGGTCGTCATCGCCGTGAAGCCGGGGACGTACCGCGAGACGGTGAAGGTCCCCTCCAACAAGCCGCACGTCACCATCCAGGGCACGGGCAGCAGCCGCAAGCAGACCGTGATCACCTACGACAACGCGGCCGGGACGCCCAAGCCCGACGGCTCCGGCACCTACGGCACCTCCGGCAGCGCGACCGTCGCCGTCGAGGCCGACGACTTCCAGGCCCGCAACCTGACCATCGCCAACGACTTCGACGAGGCCGCCAACCAGTCCCTGTCCGGCCATCAGGCGGTGGCGCTGCGCACCGCGGCCGACAAGGTCTTCCTGGACGGCGTGATCGTCACCGGTGACCAGGACACCCTGCAGCTGGACACGGCGGCCAGGGACAAGCTCGGCCGCGTCTACGTGAAGAACTCCTACATCGTCGGCAACGTCGACTTCATCTTCGGCCGGGCCTCCGCCGTGATCGACCGCTCCGTCATCACCCTGAAGAAGCGCTGGGACGGCACCTCGGCCGGCTTCGTCACCGCCCCCAGCACCCCGGCCGACCGCAAGGGCTTCCTGATCAACCGCTCCGTCGTCAACGGCGACGTCGCGGCCGGCTCCTTCCACCTCGGCCGCACCTGGCACGCGGGCGGCGACGCGACCCTCGACCCGCAGACCACGGTCCGCGACACCGAGCTCAGCGCCGCGATCAAGTCCACGCCGTGGTCCGACATGGGCGGCTTCTCCTGGAAGGACGACCGCTTCGCCGAGTACCGCAACACGGGCCCCGGCGCGGGCACCGCGAGCGCCGACCGTCCGCAGCTGACCGACTCCCAGGCCTCCGGCCAGGAGGTCGCGGACTGGCTGGGCAGCTGGGTGCCGACGGCGTCGTGACGCCGTAGGACCACGGGGCCGGGCGGACCGGGGACAGTTGTCCGCCCGGCCTCAGGGAAGGTTTTACCGAACGGTCGACCAGTGATCGTCCCTGCTCGGGTAGCTTCCCGGTCATCCGCTGAACGTGACGGGCGGGCTGCTCGCCTCGTGGTGAGCGGTCCGCGGGGAGGCTTGCGATGAAACCGACCGACCTCGCGAAGGCAGCGGCCGCGCTGCCGGACGCCTGGAGTTCCTCCGCCCTGGGAAGGGTGGGGACGGCCTGCGTGAAAGTCCTGCGCATGGACGGCCGCACGGTCCCGGAAGAGGTACACGGCGCCGACGAGGTGCTGCTGGTCCTCGACGGGCGGCTGGAACTGCTGGTGGAAGGTGCCGAAGTCCCCGTGGAAGCGGGTGAGATGTACCGGGTACCGGCAGGCGCGCGTCACGCCGTCGGACCGGGCAGTCGCGGCACGCTGGTGATCGTGGAGGAATCCGGGTCCTGACGGGGCGGCTTCAGGCGGCGGAGAGGCGGGCCCGGTACGGCGGGCGGCTCCGCACCGGGACGGAGCCGCCACCGCACGATCGTGAGGCGCTCCGCCGCCGACTACCGCGCCACGCCCTTGACGCCCTCCAGGAACGACCGCCACGAAGCCGTCCCGAAGACGAGCACCCGGCCGTGGGGGACCTTGCTGTCCCGTACGGGGACGAGACCGGGGCAGCCGTCGGCGACCTCGACGCAGTTCGTGCCGCCCCCGTCGCTGTAGGAGGACTTGCGCCAGGTCACGGTAGTGGGGTCAGGGAGTCGGTTCACGGTCTGCACTCCTCCAGAAGTTCTTTGATGAACGTCATCGACTCCACCGGAGTCAGAGCCGCGTCCCTGACCAGATCGTAGGACAGGCGGAACGACAGGACCTTGTCCGGATCGTCGATCAGCTCGCCGAACCCGTTGCCTTCCACGTAGGCAACGGGATCACCGGTCCGTTGCCACAGAAGCCAGAGGTGGCTGTCCATGAGGTCGTGCACGCCGGCCGTGTAGGGCAGCACCTGGAGTGCGACAGAGGGCAGTTCAGCCGCGTCCAGAAGATACGACAGTTGGTCCTTCCACACCTTCGCGTCCGGGACGCGTCGCCGCAGCGCGCCCTCGTCCAGGATCACGCGAACGCTCGGCGCGGGCTGGCGGTACAGCAGCTCCTGCCGTCCCAGCCTCAGGGCCACCTGCTCCTCGACTGCCTCGCTGTTGCCCGTCGTTGCCTGGGCGCCCGACAACCCCGACAACACCGCGCGGGCGTAGTCCTCGGTCTGCAACAAGCCGGGCACCCGGAGTTGGAACAACCACATCACCCGCGCCGTCGCTTCGAGCTCCATGAACGCCTTGTACTTGTCCTTGACGACCTCGTGGCGCGCATCCCGCCACAGCCGGACCAGCAGGTCACCGGTGCCGTGATAGCGGTCCAGGTCCTCCATGACCGCCCGCTTGGAGAGCCGTTCTCCCTTCTCCAAGCGGTACAGGTAGCTCTTGTCGTACGACGTCTCCTCAGCCAGCTGTCCGAGGGACTTGCCTGCTTTCTCCCGCAGTATCCGAAGGGTTTCCCCGAGCTCCTCACGCCTCGACTCCCGTTCTCCGCCCGGGTTTTCGACCATGTCGCCCCTCCCCGTTGTCTGCTCCGCAGGCAACACCAGCCCTCTTCCGCAGCGTACGCCGACCCGGTGACGATCGATGCACCAACGGTAATCGCCGCAGGTCGCCACCCCGAAGGGACAGCCTCCATGCACACGCCCCCGCTCCGTCTCCTCCCCTGGACCACCCCCGAGGGCAAGCCCTGCTATCTGAGCACCGACAGCAGCCACAGCCGGCTCTCCCTGCTCGCCGACGACATCGAGGAAGCCCAGCTGGAATCCGGCGCACAGGTGCTCGCGGGTGCCAGAGCCGTGCTCGGGGACGCGAAGGCCGGCGAACAGGCCGTGCGGTTCGCGCTGACCAGAGCGACGGAAGCGCTGGACGACGTCCTGCGGATCGCGGTCAGCCGGGAGCTGCGCATCCCCCACCCGGTCGAG
Source organism: Streptomyces sp. NPDC006384 (assembly GCF_042870695.1). Lineage (NCBI taxonomy): Bacteria > Bacillati > Actinomycetota > Actinomycetes > Kitasatosporales > Streptomycetaceae > Streptomyces > Streptomyces sp. NPDC006384. The sequence continues at coordinate 37,119 of NZ_JBIAHR010000032.1, read as the reverse complement.
TGATCCGGCCTCGTTCCACCAGGTCAGGCAGGCCACAGTACGTAGCGTGACGACGTTGCTTGTCCCCCGAGCAGGTCCAGCCCACATTTGAGGAGGTGACGCCACCATGACCGCTCTTGCGTACGAGAGGCCCGAGACCATGTCCGAGTTCGCAGCGACCGGAACGGAGCAGGGCCCCGGCCTGGACGAGGTCGTGTGGCAGGCGTGGAAGGCCATGGAACTCCCGGAGGGCTACCGCGCCGAGATCATCGAGGGAGCCATCGAGGTGTCGCCCACCGGCCGCCTGCCCCACGCCCGGACCGTCAACCGGCTGCGCAACGCGCTGGTGCGTTTCCTGGGCGAGGGCGAGTACTCGGCGTACCAGGACGCCAACGTCGTCTTCCGGCGCAGGACGTGGATCCCCGACCTCTTCGTCGCACCGGACGACCTGGAACCGTACGCGGACGAGGACGGGCTCGGCGTCGACGCGGCGGCGGTTCGTCTGGTGGTCGAGGTGGTCTCCCCCGGCAGGCACAACGAGGACCGCGATCGGGTCAGGAAGCGCCGCGAGTACGCCCGTGCCGGGAACCTCGTGTACGTGATCATCGACGACCACGATGCCCAGGGCACGGTCACCGTGCTCACCGAACCCCGCCCCGACAAGGGTGACTGGCTGGGTGTCGTACGCGTCCCCTACGGGACGGACGTCGAGATCCCGAAGGGACCCGCGACGGGCTTCGTGATCGGAGAGGCGATCACCGGCCCCAAGCACACCTGATCCCGGACGGGGAGTCACGTGACGGGTGTGATTGTCGGCTTCCCCTTGTGTGCAACAGCCCGTTGCACAATTGCCCTGGAGACTCGACACCTTCCTCATGCGACAGCGCCGGGCGCAGCGCAAGCGGGAAAAGGAACGGGCCCGTGACCGGTGAGGGTCGCGGGCCCGCGGGAAGAGCGTGGAGCGCTACTTCACGATGGTGATGCGGTCCGCCGCCGGCGGGGCGAGGGGGGCGCTCGCCGAGGAGTTGGCCGTCAGGTACTGCACGAAGGCCGCCAGGTCGTCGGAGCCGACGAGTTCGTCCGTGCCCCGGCCCATCGTGGTGAAGCCGTCGCCGCCGCCCGCGAGGAAGCTGTTCGCCGCGACGCGGTAGGTGGCCGCCGGGTCGATGGGGGCGCCGTTCAGGCGGATGGAGCCGGTGACGACGCGGTCGGCGCCCGACTTGGTCAGGTCCAGGGTGTAGGTGAGGCCGGAGGAGACCTGGAGGATCTTCGGGGAGGCCTCGTTGGGGCCGCTGACCTGCTCCTTGAGGACCTGGACCAGCTGGGCGCCCGTGTAGCTGCGCAGGTTCACCGTGTTGGCGAAGGGCTGGACCGTGAAGCCCTCGGCGTACGTGACGACGCCGTCGCCCTCGCTGCCCGAGGCCGCGTAGGTCAGGGGCGCGCGGATGCCGCCCGGGTTCATCAGGGCGAGGTCGGTCTCCGGGTCCAGGGACCTGCCGTGGGCCAGTTGCGCGTCGGCGATCAGGTCACCGAGCGGGGACTCGGTGCCGGTGCGGTCGATGTCACCGGAGATGTAGCCGACGGGGCGGTTGCCGATGGGGGCGGCGAGGGTGTTCCAGCGGTCGATCAGGCGGGTCATGTCCGGCGCCTTCGCCACGTCCCGGGTGACGACGTGGTTGGCCGACTTCACCGAGGTGCGGGCGATGTCGCCGGTGGCGCGGTCGTAGGTGAGCGTCGTGTCCGTGTAGAGGCGGCCGAAGGAGGACGCCGACGTGACCGTGCGGGGCTTGCCCGCCGGGTCGGGGATCGTGCAGACGTACGCGCTGTGGGTGTGGCCGGTGACCAGGGCGTCGACCTGCGGCGAGACCTTCTTGGCGATGTCGACGATCGGGCCGGAGACGCCGTCGCCGGCGCCCGGGGAGTCGCAGTCGTAGTTGTAGGAGGACGAGGCGGGGAAGCCGCCCTCGTGGATGAGGGCGACGATCGACTTCACGCCCTGGCGCTCCAGCTCCTTGGCGTACTTGTTGATCGTGTCGACCTCGTCCTTGAACGTCAGGCCCTTGACGCCCTCCGCCGAGACGATGTCCGGGGTGCCCTCCAGGGTCACGCCGATGAAGCCGAGCTTGACGCCCTTGTGCTTCCACACCCAGTAGGGCTTGAGGAGGGGCTTGCCGGTCTTCTCGTCCTGGACGTTCGCGGCGAGGTAGGGGAAGTCGGCGCCCTCGAACTCCTCGTCCGTGTAGCAGCCGTCGACGGGGTGGCAGCCGCCGTTCTGCAGGCGGGCCAGTTCCTTGGCGCCCTCGTCGAACTCGTGGTTGCCGACGCTCGACACGTCGAGGTCGAGCTTGTTCAGCGCCTCGACGGTCGGCTCGTCGTGGAAGAGTCCGGACAGCAGCGGGGAGGCGCCGACCATGTCGCCGCCGGCCGCGGTGACGGAGTACGGGTGGCCCTTGCGGGCCTGGCGCAGGTGCGTGGCGAGGTACTCGACGCCGCCCGCGTCGACCGTCTTCGTCGTACCGTCCGGCTGGACCTCGGTGACGCGGCCGGAGGAGCCGGCCGGGGGCTCCAGGTTGCCGTGCAGGTCGTTGAAGGAGAGGAGCTGGACGTCCTGGTAGCGGCCCGGCTTGTGGTGACCGCGGTCGTGGCCCCGGTGGTTCCCGTCCGCGACCGCCGACGCCGGCAGGGCCGCCGCGGCGAGCGCCCCGGCGGTGGCGACGGTGGCGGCGGCGACGAGCAGACGGGCCGTACGGCGTCTGCGGCGCGGCTGGTGCGGCTGTGCTGTGGCTGGCATGCGGCCCCCTGTGGGTGTGCGTGACACGAGCCGCTGAGGAGACGGCCCGACGGCGCGACAGCCTAGGGTCAACGCGCGTAGCGCGACAGGGGGTCCCGGGTTACATCCTGGTTTACCTTGCCCGTCCGGTGCCGACAGCGGTACCGATCCCACGACCGCTCGCGATACCACCGCTTTACCACCCCCTCGCCTTAACCTCGTACACATGACCAGCGACGACACCATGCGGCCCGGCCGCCCCCGTTCGATCGAGACCCTCTCCGCGCTCACCCCGGAGCAGACCGACGCCGTCCTCGCCCTGCTCGCCGAGGCCGCCCGTACCGACGGGCAGCAGGCCGTGTCCGAGCAGGGCCGGCTGCAGCTGCGCGGCCCGGCGCGGGAAGGCGTCTCGCACCTGCTGCTCACCGTCGACGGCGGCGAACTCGTCGGCTACGCCCAGCTGGAGGGCACCGACCCGATCGAGCCCCCGGCCGCCGAGCTGGTCATCCACCCCTCGCGCCGGGGGCAGGGGCACGGGCGGGCGCTGGGCTCCGCGCTGCTCGCCGCGTCCGGCAAGCGGCTGCGACTCTGGGCGCACGGCGGCCACTCCGCCGCCCGGCACCTCGCACAGGTGCTGGGGCTGACCCTCTTCCGCGAACTGCGGCAGATGCGCCGCCCGTTGGCGGACCTGGACCTGCCGGACCCGCGCCTGCCCGAGGGCGTGAGCGTGCGTACCTTCGTGCCCGGGCAGGACGACGCGGCCTGGCTCGCCGTGAACGCCGCCGCCTTCGCCCACCACCCCGAGCAGGGCTCCCTCACCCAGCGGGACCTCGACGACCGCAAGGCCGAGGCGTGGTTCGACCCGGCAGGCTTCTTCCTCGCCGAGCGCGACGGCGAGCTGATCGGCTTCCACTGGACGAAGGTGCACGCCGAGGAGGGGCTCGGCGAGGTGTACGTTCTCGGCATCCGCCCCGACGCCCAGGGCGGCGGGCTGGGCAGGGCGCTGACCACCATCGGCCTGCGGCACCTGGCGGAGCGGGGACTGCCCACGGCGATGCTGTACGTCGACGCCGACAACAAGGCGGCGGTGTCCGTCTACGAGCGTCTGGGCTTCGTCACCCACGAGACGGACCTGATGTACCGCACGGAGACCTGAGCCTCCCGCCCCTCCGGCACGCCCTGGTGCGTCACACCCCCGGCGTGCCGGGCGGGCCGGCCGTCCCCCGCGCGCCGGCGGCCCGCACGCGCCCCCGGCGTCCCACCGGCTCCGGTCCGCTCGCCGCCCACAGCGCGGCGGCCGCCGCCAGCAGCACCGCCCACCGGTCGTGCGCCGCCGCCCACCTCGGGTCGTCCGGGACCACGAACAGCGCCCAGTCCTCGGGCAGCAGCAGGGGCGCGAGGACGGCCGCGACCAGCAGGGCCGCCGCGACGGCGGGACCGGGGCGCGGCTCCTCCGTCAGCCGGACCGTCCCCGCCGCGCCGGCGAGCGCCAGCACGCCGATCACCGCCGCCTCCAGCGTCATGTCACCGGCCGGGGGCCGGAGGCCGGCGGGGACGAGCAGCAGCACCGCGGCCCACCACAGCGCGGCGAACGGCGCGACGAGGGCCACCCGCAGCGCCTGCCGCAGGGGGCGCCGGGCCGGGACGGGCGTGGTCAGGTGCCGGGCCCGGTCGTCCAGCAGGAAGGCCAGGCCGAGCGCGCCGGTCAGGGCGATGCCTCGTAGCAGGGTGAGCGTCTGCCAGGGCGTCGGTTCGGCGCCGGTCAGCCTCGGGACCGAGGCGAGCAGCAGGCCGAGGGCGCCGGCGGCGGCCAGGGTCCGTCGCGGCAGCGTGCGCCACACGGGCACCACCAGAGCCCGCGTCACTCCCCGCGTCACTCCCCGCGCCGCTCCCCTCGGCTCCCCCCGCGCCTCTTCTCTCGCCTCTTCTCTCGCCTCTCCCCGCGTCACTCCTCGCACGAGTCCGCCTTCCCGGGCCCGGCGACGCCCAGCAGCCCGGCCGCCTCGGCCGTGGTGACGCCCGGGGCGGTCAGCTCGGCCCAGTGCGCCTTCACCCGCTCGGCGACACCGGGGCGCGGCTCCTCCAGCAGCCGCCGTACGACGTCGGTCTGACCCTCCGTCATCGTCAGCGGGTCGGTGGGCGACAGGACCACGGCGGAGCCCTCCACGCTGTCGTCGAGACGGACCCGGCGCAGGGCGCCCATCGGGTCGTCCTGCCAGCTCAGGGAGAGCCACATGAGGGTGACCATCCGCCCGTCGCACACCGTGCCCGCCGCCGCCTCGCTGCCGGTGACCAGGACGGCGGCGACGGCGGTGGAGAACTCCGGGACCCGGTTGCCGCCCCAGGCGGTGCCCACGGTGACCTGGTGCGGTGCGCTCAGCGGGGGGATCGCGGCGTCGGCCTCCAGGCCGTACCGGGCGTCGATCCGCTGCCGTACCAGGAGCCGCCGCTCGTGCGCGGTGCCGCCCGCGAGGGACTGGACGCGGTCCACCACCCCGGCCCAGTCGGCGGTCCGCGGCTCCCACTCGGGGAAGGCGCAGTACGCCGACCGGCCCCGCTCGACGCAGGTCTGCTCCTTCTCCGGGCTCACCGAGGCCCGTTCGCGGGCCGCGGTCAGCTCCGGCGACGGGTCCACGCCCCGGGCCTGCAGGACACCGCCGGTCACCGCGAGCGCGAGGGACAGGGCGGCGCCCGCCCGTACGGCGACGCCCGCCCGGGCGGACCGTCCGCGACCGCCGGCGGCCAGTACGGCGAGGAAGCCCGCGCACAGGGCGGCGCCCGCCAGGTACAGGGCGTGCCAGGCGGCGGGGCGTCCCAGCAGGTCGGAGGGGAGGGGGGCGGTGTTGTTCGCGATGACGACCGGGGACAGCCAGGACAGTCCGCCCGTGCTGCCCGGAACGGTGCCGAGGACGAGGGTGAACAGCAGGCAGACGACCAGCAGCGGCGCGGCGAGCGCCGACCGCACCACCCCGGCCAGCAGCACGCCGAGCGCCCCGAGGAGCAGTACCGTCAGCGGTCCGGTGAGCAGCTCGGCCGGCGAACCGCTGCCGACCGCGCCCGGTTTGGCGGCCTCCCAGGCGAACTGGCCCGCCACGCACACCGCGGTGAGCGCGGCGGCCGGTACGACGGACAGCGCGTGGGCCGCCGTACGGCGCCAGGGCGCCACGACCAGGATCGCGAACTGGTCCGCCGTGCCGTGCCGTACGGAGCGCAGGGCGGCGGAGTTGGCGGACAGCAGGACGGCGAGGCCGACGAGCAGGGGACCGCCCTGGGTGGCGCGGTCGGCGTCCTGGAGCACCGGGTACCCGTCCCAGGAGGACCGGGTGCGCCACACGATCCAGGCGACATAGGCGGCGAAGGCGAGGACGACGGGGACGCTCAGCAGCAGCCGGCGCGTCTCGAAGCGGGCCAGGGCGAGCACCGCCCGTGCGCCCCCGGGTGATCCGTACTGCACGGCGGGCGGGGCGGCGGTCGGGGCGGCGGTCGGTACGGTGCTCATGCCGCCACCTCCGCGCCGGTGCCGTCGAGGGTCAGCAGGTAGCCGTCCTCCAGGGTGGGTTCGAGGAGTGCGGCACCGGCGGGCGGGTCGCCCACGTTGCGGAAGGAACCGGTGCCGGTGCGCCAGCCTGCCTTCGCCCCCGGATCGCGTTCCGTACTGCTCCACACGCGTCCGGCGGCCCGCGCGGTCAGCTCGGCGGGGGTGCCGTCGAAGCGCACGGCGCCGGCGGCCAGGACGACGACCCGGTGGCAGAGCATCGCCACGTCCTCGGTCTGGTGGGTGGAGAGCAGCACCGTCCGCCCCTCCCCCGCGCCGGCGATCAGTTCCCGGAACCGCATCCGCTGCTCGGGGTCGAGTCCGACGGTCGGCTCGTCCAGGACGAGGAAGCCGGGGTCGCCGACCAGTGCCGCCGCCAGCGCGACCCGCTGCCGCATGCCGCCGGACAGTTTCCTGATGCGCCTGCCGCGCACGTCGCCCAGGTCGACCTCGTCCAGCACGCGCCGCACCTCGCGGTGGCGGGCGGCCCGGTCGGTGAGCTCCTTCAGGATCGCGACGTAGTCGACGAACTCGAAGGCGGTGAAGTCCGGGTGGAAGCCGGGGGTCTGCGGCAGGTAGCCGAGGCACCGCCGCACCTCCTGCCGGCCGCGGGCGGTGCCCGGGTCGTGTCCGAGCACGGTGAAGGAGCCCCGGTCGGCGGGCACGGCGGTCGCCAGCACCCGCAGCAGCGTGGTCTTCCCGGCGCCGTTGGGGCCGAGCAGCCCGGTGACGCCCGGGGTCAGCCGCAGCGACACCTCGTCCAGGGCGCGGGTGCGCCCGTAGTGGAGGCTGAGCCCGGAGGCGGAGACGGTGACGGTCATACGGCACTCCCGTACGGAGAAGGGACGAGGAAGAAAGCTGCGGACGGAGAACCACCGCGCGGCGGAGCAGCACCGGCCGAAGCGGCGGCGGACGGAGAGGCACCGGACGACGCAGCGGCACCGGACGACGCAGCGGCGCCGGACGACGCAGCGGCGCCGGTGCGAGAGGGAAGGCGGCTCACACGGCCCGCCCCGGCGAGACGTCGAACCGGTCGCGGAACAGAACCAGCAGCCCCGCCCCCAGCGCCGCCACGGCCGCGGACACGCCCTGCCCGGCCGCGGTGAACGGCGCCAGCGGGCCGTCCGCCGCCGCCCGTGCCGCGTCCGCGGCGAACAGCACCGCGCCCCACCCCCCGGCGACCACCGAGGGCGCGGCCACCGGCCCCAGCCGGGGCGTCAGCGCCAGCCCGGACGCGGTGAGGGCGAGCGCGGGCAGCAGCCAGCCCAGGGCGCGCAGCCCGTACCCGGGCAGGGCGAGGGTGGCCAGGCCGTTGACCCCGAGCCCGACGGTGAGGACGGCGACCGTGCGGATCATCAGCAGCCGGAAGCCGTGCATCGGCGAGACGACCGCCATCTCGTACGTGGGATCCAGCGCGGGCCCGTAGGCGAGGGCCACCCCCGCCAGCGGCAGCAGCGGCGCGAAGGCCAGGAAGACCGCCGGCCTTCCGGTGGCGCCGGAGGCGAGGGCGACGGCGACCGTCATCGCCAGCACGGCGAGGACCGCGCCGAGCCAGGACCGGCGCAGCACCGGTGTCGCGGCGAGCAGCCGCGCCGTGTGACCGGCGACGCCGCACCGCACCAGCAGCCCCTCGAGCCGTCCGGGCCGGGGCGCGTCCAGCTCGGCGTCGAGCCGTTCCCACCCGGCGTCCAGGGCGGCGGCGTCGCTCACCCCGGCGAGGACGTCCCGGCACCGCGCGCACGCGGTGAGGTGGGTGTCGGCGGACCACAGCGCGGGCGCCGCGAGCTCGCCCGCGGCGTACGCGCGCAGGTCGTCCTCGTCCACGTGCCAGCCGCTCTCGCTTCTCATGCCAGTGCCTCCCGCAGCTGCCGGCGGGCCCGCATCGCCCGCGTCTTGACCGTGCCCGGCGGGATGCCGAGCAGGACGGCGGCCTCGCGGGTGGTCAGCCCGTCGAGGACCGTGGCCTGGAGCACCGCGCGCAGCTCCGGCGAGAGCCGGACGAGCGCGCCGGCCAGGTCCCCGTGCTCGACGCCGGCGAGCACCCGCTCCTCGGCCGACGCCTCGTCCCGGTGCCGCAGCCGGGCCAGCGCCTGCCGCAGCCGCCCCCGGGCGCCGTCGCCACGCAGCGCGTCGACCAGCCGCCGGGACCCGATCCGCCACAGCCAGCCGGCCACGTCCCCGTCCTCCCGGTAGCGGGCGCTGCCCCGCCACACCGCGAGGAACGTCTCCTGGACGACGTCGTCGACGACGCCCGCGTCGGCGCAGCGGCCGCGCATACGGGCGGTCAGCCAGGGGGCGTACCGCCGGTACAGCTCCTCGAAGGCGCGCCGGTCGGCGTCCGCCGCGACGGCGCGCAGCAGCTCCCCGTCGCTTCTCGTTTCGCTCACGTCTCCTCATCGCACGAGCCGGCCCGACCGGTTCACACGATCACAGGACGATCTCCCGGACGGCGGCGGGGACGGGGCGGGGCATTGGGGCGGGGAACGCCGGTGTGCCGTGGTCCGCCCGCCGGAGGACTCCGCCCGCCGGAGGTCTCCCGCTATCCCACACGTCATGTCCCCGTAACCGTCGATTCAGACGGCCTTGCGACCCTCGCCGAATGAAGCCGACCGTGCCGCCACCAGGAGCAGAGCATTCCGCGCCCTCCGACGCGCCTGTCCTGAGCGTGACGCGGAAGAATGGGTTCATGAGGCAGCCGAACACCCAGGCAGAGGTCCAGCACCAGCAGCCCTCCGTGGGCTCCATCACCGCGCACCGCTCGCACACCGTGGCCGCCGCCGTCTCCGACCTGGAGCCCGACCTCGACGCCGATCTCGACGCGTACGAGGAGTCGCTGGAGGCCCGGGCGGACGGCACGGGCGGGGGCACCGCGCTTCCGCAGGGCCGCTTCCTGGACCGCGAGCGCAGCTGGCTCGCGTTCAACGAGCGCGTCCTCGAGCTCGCCGAGGACCCGGCCACCCCGCTCCTGGAGCGGGCCAACTTCCTGGCGATCTTCGCCAGCAACCTGGACGAGTTCTTCATGGTCCGGGTCGCCGGCCTCAAGCGCCGCATCGCCGCCGGCGTCGCGACCCGTTCCGCCTCGGGTCTGCAGCCCCGCGAGGTGCTGGACATGATCTGGGCGCGTTCGCGCGAGCTGATGGCCCGGCACGCCGCCTGCTTCCAGGAGGACATCGCGCCCGCCCTCGCCGGGGAGGGCATCCACCTGGTCCGCTGGAACGAGCTGGCCGAGAAGGAGCAGGCCCGCCTGTTCACCCTCTTCCGGCACCAGATCTTCCCGGTCCTCACCCCCCTCGCCGTCGACCCCGCGCACCCCTTCCCGTACATCTCGGGTCTCTCGCTCAACCTCGCGGTCGTCGTCCGCAACCCGGTCACCGGCCACCGGCACTTCGCCCGCGTCAAGGTCCCCCCGCTGCTGTCCCGCTTCCTGGAGGCCGCCCCGGGCCGTTTCGTCCCCATCGAGGACGTCATCGCCGCGCACCTGGAGGAGCTGTTCCCGGGCATGGAGGTGCTGGAGAGCCACGCCTTCCGCGTCACCCGCAACGAGGATCTGGAGGTCGAGGAGGACGACGCCGAGAACCTCCTCAAGGCCCTCGAGAAGGAGCTGATGCGGCGCCGCTTCGGCCCGCCCGTCCGCCTGGAGGTCGAGGAGTCCATCGACCGCGAGGTCCTGGACCTCCTCGTGCGCGAGCTGAAGGTGAGCGAGGCGGAGGTCTACCCGCTGCCCGGTCCCCTGGACCTCACCGGTCTCTTCCGCATCCACAGCCTGGACCGTCCGGAGCTGAAGTACCGCAAGTTCGTCGCCGGCACCCACCGGGACCTCGCGGAGGTCGAGTCGGCGTCCGCGCCGGACATCTTCGCCGCCCTGCGCAGCCGCGACGTCCTGCTCCACCACCCGTACGACTCCTTCTCCACCTCCGTGCAGGCCTTCCTGGAGCAGGCGGCGGCCGACCCGGACGTGCTGGCGATCAAGCAGACGCTGTACCGCACCTCCGGCGACTCCCCGATAGTCGACGCGCTCATCGACGCGGCCGAGTCCGGCAAGCAGGTCCTCGTCCTGGTCGAGATCAAGGCCCGCTTCGACGAGCACGCCAACATCAAGTGGGCCCGCAAGCTGGAGGAGGCCGGCTGCCACGTCGTCTACGGGCTGGTGGGCCTGAAGACCCACTGCAAGCTGTCCCTGGTGGTACGGCAGGAGGGCGACACGCTCCGCCGCTACAGCCACGTCGGCACGGGCAACTACCACCCGAAGACGGCCCGCCTCTACGAGGACCTCGGTCTGCTCACCGCGGACCCGCAGGTCGGCGCGGACCTCTCCGACCTGTTCAACCGTCTCTCCGGCTACTCCCGCCGCGAGACCTACCGCCGTCTCCTGGTCGCCCCCAAGTCCCTGCGCGACGGGCTCGTCTCCCGCATCCACAAGGAGATCCAGCACCACCGCTCCGGACGCCCCGCCTCCATCCGCATCAAGGTCAACTCGATGGTCGACGAGGCCGTGATCGACGCGTGCTACCGCGCGTCCCAGGCCGGTGTCCCGGTCGGCATCTGGGTGCGCGGCATCTGCGCGCTGCGGCCGGGTGTGGAGGGGCTGTCGGAGAACATCCGGGTCCGTTCGGTCCTCGGCCGTTTCCTCGAGCACTCGCGCGTCTTCGCCTTCGGCAACGGGGGCGAGCCCGAGGTGTGGATAGGAAGCGCCGACATGATGCACCGCAACCTCGACCGCCGTATCGAGGCCCTGGTGCGGGTCACCGACCCGGCCCACCGGGCGGCCCTCGACCGGCTGCTGGAGACCGGCATGTCCGACGGCACCGCCTCCTGGCACCTCGGCCCGGACGGCGAGTGGACCCGGCACGCGACCGACGCGGACGGCCAGCCCCTGCGCAACGTCCAGGAGATGCTCATAGACGCCCGGAGGCGCCGGCGTGGCACAGCAACACCTTGATCCGACGGACCCCCGGACCGGCCTGCCCGGCCTGTCCGGCCTGTGCGACCCGGTCGGACCGGCCGCGAGGAAGGCGGGTGACGCGGGTGACGCGGGTGGCGCGGGAGAGGCGGCCGGGGCGGTGACCGCGGACGCCCTCGCGGGCTATCTGCGGGCCCAGGCCACCGAGTTCCTCCGTGCCCTGCGCCTGCACCGGGAGTCCGGCGGCGCGGGCGGGAACGGGGCGCACCACGCGCCCCCGCCCGCACGCAGACAGCCGTCCGGCACGGACGGCGCGGAGGGCACGGGCGGCGCGGAGGGGACCGCCCCGGCGTACACCGCCGGCCCCCTCGATCCCACGGCCCCCACGGCCCCCGTGGACCCCGCTCTCGCTCTGCGCCGCGCGGCCCGCCGCCTCAGCGGCACCCTGCACACGTACCAGCCCCTGCTGGACGCCGACTGGGCGGAGGAGATGCGCCCCGAACTGGCCTGGCTGTCCGGCACGCTGGCGCTGGAGCACGCGTACGCGTCCCGCCTGGAACGTCTGCTCCAGGCCCTGCACCGCCTGTCCGGTTCGTCCGCGCTCCCCGGCCGTCGTCCGGCGGCCGGCGCGCGGACCGCCACGGCGGCCGGCTCCGCGCCGGCCCTGACCATGACCGTGCCGCCGCCCGCCCACCCGTCGGCCAAGGCCCCGGACCGCGGCAGCCTCACCGTGGGTGCGGCGAAGGCGGGCGCCCTGCTCGACCGGCAGCTGACGCTGGCCCGCACCCGGGCCCACTCCACCGCGCTGCAGGCTCTGGGCAGCAGCCGTTTCCACGCGGTCGCCGACAAGGTCGCGTTACTGGCCAGCGAGGTCCCGCTGCGGACCACCGCGGCCATGGCCGACCTGCGCCCCCTCGCCTCGGCGGCGGAGGAACGCCTCGCCGACGCCGTGGCGGCGCTCCCGCTGGTCACCGCGGGGCACCCCTACAACGCGGAGGCGCTGGTCCACGGCCTGTCCCCGGACCCCGCACCGCACCCCCAGGACGCGCCGTGGCACCAGGTCCGCCTGCTGCTGCGCCTGCACCGCTACGCCCGTGAGGTCATCGCCCACAGCACCGCGGCCGGACACCCGCCCGCCGCCGACCCCCGCCTCCACGCCGCCGCCCAGGCCCTCGACCGTCATCGCGACGCCTCCGAGGCGGCCGCGGCGGCGGCCCACGCGGCCCGCACGCCCCGGATCGCACCGGCGACGGCGTACGCGCTCGGCGTGCTCCACGCCGACCAGCGGCACGAGGTGGAGGCGGCGCGGTACGCCTTCCAGCGCAGCTGGCAGAAGGACCCGGCCACCACCCGCGGCTGACCCCCGGTCGAGCCCCGGGCCCCTCCCCTCACCGGCGCACGACCGCCCGCGCCCCGGCACGCCCCCGGCGCGCCCCGCACACCACCGTCCCGCCCCCGCACGTCACCGTCCCCCACCCCGCACGTCACCCTCCCGTAACCCAGGGCCCCTCCGCCCCGCCCCACAGGCCCCGCTCCGCCGGGACCGCTCCGTGTCCTCGACGTAAGCGTTCCGTGACCTCACCGCACCGACCGCAGGGGTTCACCGTGCGTTCATTTACGCCCATCGGCGCCTTCACCTGTTCTGCCTAATTTCGGCCTTACCCGATACGGGGCGCACCTCGAAAGCGCGACCGTGTCGTTCAGTCCTCGCACGCCGCCGGATTTCAGGACGGCGGCTCCTGGAAGGAACTCCCTCAAGTGAAGCTTCAGCGCATGAACCGGCGGGCCCTCGCTCTCGGTGCTCTCGCCGTCTCCGGCGCCCTGGCCCTCACGGCGTGCGGCTCCGACGACACCGGTGGTTCCAGCAACGGCGGTGACGCCAGCGCCGCCGCCGCCAACAGCAACATCAAGTGCGACGACGCCAAGGGCCAGATCCAGGCGTCCGGCTCCTCGGCCCAGAAGAACGCCATCGACGCCTGGGTCAAGCAGTACACGGCGGCGTGCAAGGGCGTGCAGCTCAACTACCGCCCCGACGGTTCGGGCGCCGGCATCACGGCGTTCACCCAGGGACAGACCGCGTTCGCCGGTTCCGACTCGGCGCTGAAGCCCGACGAGATCGAGGCCTCCAAGAAGGTCTGCTCCGGCGGCCAGGGCATCGACCTGCCGATGGTCGGCGGCCCGATCGCGATCGGCTACAACGTCCCCGGCGTCGACACGCTGGTCCTGGACGCCCCCACGCTCGCCAAGATCTTCGACAGCCAGATCACCAACTGGAACGACGAGGCGATCAAGAAGCTCAACCCCGACGCCAAGCTGCCCGACCTGAAGATCCAGGCCTTCCACCGCTCCGACGAGTCGGGCACCACGGACAACTTCACCAAGTACCTCAAGGCCGCCGCCCCGAACGACTGGAAGTACGAGCCGGGCAAGGCGTGGGCGGCCAAGGGCGGCCAGTCCGCTCCCCAGTCCTCCGGCGTCGCCCAGCAGGTGAAGGCGACCAGCGGCGCGATCTCCTACTTCGAGCTCTCCTACGCCAAGGAGGGCATCAAGACGGTCGACATCAAGACCGAGGCCGCCGAGCCGGTCAAGGCCACCGTCGACAACGCCACCGCCGCCATCGGCGCCGCGAAGGTCGTCGGCACCGGCAAGGACCTCGCGCTGGAGCTGGACTACACCCCGAGCGCCGCCGGCGCCTACCCGCTGGTCCTCGTCACGTACGAGATCGTCTGCGACAAGGGCAACAAGCCCGACACCCTGCCCGCCACCAAGTCCTTCCTGAACTACATCGCCTCGGAGGACGGCCAGGGCCTGCTGAAGGAAGCCGGCTACGCCCCGATGCCGACCGAGATCATCACCAAGGTCCGCGAGACCATCTCGGGCCTGAGCTGACACGGGTGCGGTCCGGTCCCCCACGGGTGACCGGACCGCACCGTCCGGTGCACCGCCGCCAGGGGCCCCCGACACGCGGGCGGCCCCGTCCGGGCCGCCGCGCAGGCGGCTCCGCAGACCGGAGAACCCGATGGACATCACCACGCAGAAGCCAACATCTCCCCCCACCCCCCCGCCGTCCCCCACCGAGACCGCACGCGCGGCGCGCGGCGTCACCCGCCCCGGCGACCGGATCTTCCTCGGGCTGTCCCGCGGATCCGGCATCCTCGTGCTGGTCCTCATGGCCGCCATCGCGGCGTTCCTCGCCTACCGGGCCGCGATAGCCATCGGCAAGGACGAGGCCAACTTCTTCACCACCTTCGAGTGGAACCCCAGCGGCCTCCCCCCGCAGTTCGGCATCGCCGTCCTGGCCTTCGGCACCATCGTCTCGTCGATCATCGCCATGGTCATCGCGGTCCCGATCGCCGTCGGCATCGCCCTGTTCATCACCCACTACGCCCCGCGCCGCCTCGGCGGCACCATCGCGTACGTGATCGACCTGCTCGCCGCCGTGCCCTCCATCGTCTACGGCCTGTGGGGCGCCCTCGTCCTCGTGCCGCACCTGGACGGCCTCTACGGCTGGCTGGACGAGTACCTCGGCTGGACCGGCGTCCTCGAGTGGAACGGCGGCGCCCCGCGCTCGCTGCTCACCGTCGGCATCCTGCTCGCGATCATGATCCTGCCGATCATCACCAACGTGAGCCGTGAGGTCTTCCGGCAGGTCCCGCAGATGCACGAGGAGGCCGCGCTGGCCCTCGGCGCCACGCGCTGGGAGGTCATCCGGATGTCGGTGCTGCCCTTCGGCCGCTCCGGCGTCATCTCCGCCTCGATGCTCGGTCTCGGCCGCGCGCTCGGCGAGACGATGGCCGTGGCCATGGTGCTCTCCCCGTCCTTCGACATCACCGCCAGCCTGCTCGACCCGGGCGGCGGCACCTTCGCGCAGAACATCGCCAGCAAGTTCAACGAGGCCACCCCGATGGGCCGGGACGCGCTGATCGCGTCCGGTCTGGTGCTCTTCGTCATCACGCTGCTGGTCAACGGCGCGGCGCGCCTGATCATCGCCCGCCGCAAGGAGTACTCGGGGGCCAACGCATGAGCCACGCAACCCTCTCCGACAAGCGTCCGGGCGGTTCGCTGCGCGGCGCCACCCTGCCCAAGTGGTTCCCCTGGGCGGTGGCCGCCGGATCGGTCGCCCTGGGCCTCGGCATCAGCGCCGCGGCGGGTCTGCACAGCGACATCCAGTGGGCCCTGATCGCTGCCGTCCTGTTCGTCCTCGGCACCTTCGGCGTCTCCGCCAAGGTCGAGGGCCGCCGGCAGGCCAAGGACCGGGTCGCGACCAGCATGGTCTGGGTGGCCTTCCTCCTGGCCGTCATCCCGCTGGCCTCCCTCGCCTGGGAGACCGTGAAGCAGGGCGTCAAGGTCCTCGACGGCTACTTCCTCACCCACTCCATGGGCGTCGTCGCCGACACCGAGCCCGGCGGCGGTATCTACCACGCCCTCCTCGGCACCCTGGAGCAGGTCGGCATCGCCACC
Source organism: Streptomyces sp. NPDC006384 (assembly GCF_042870695.1). Classification (NCBI taxonomy): domain Bacteria; kingdom Bacillati; phylum Actinomycetota; class Actinomycetes; order Kitasatosporales; family Streptomycetaceae; genus Streptomyces; species Streptomyces sp. NPDC006384. The sequence continues at coordinate 21,474 of NZ_JBIAHR010000032.1, read as the reverse complement.
GTGATCTCCGTGCCGATCGGCGTGCTCACCGCCGTCTACCTGGTCGAGTACGGGCGCGGCCGGCTCGCGAAGGCCGTCACCTTCTTCATCGACGTCATGACGGGCATCCCGTCGATCGTCGCCGGTCTGTTCGTCCTCAGCCTGTGGATCATCATCCTGGACATGGGCCCCTCCGGCTTCGCCGGTTCGCTCGCCCTGTGCATCCTGATGATCCCGGTGGTCGTCCGCTCCACCGAGGAGATGCTCAAGCTCGTGCCCAACGAGCTGCGCGAGGCGTCGCTGGCCCTCGGCGTGCCGAAGTGGCGCACCATCGTCAAGGTGGTCGTGCCCACGTCCATCGGCGGCATCGTCACCGGCATCATGCTGGCCATCGCCCGCATCACCGGCGAGACGGCCCCCGTGCTGCTGCTGATCTGGGGCACGAACTTCATCAACACCAACCCGTTCCAGGACCCGCAGGCGTCGCTGCCGATGTACATCTACCTGCAGTACGGCGCCGGCTCCGACGCCGCCTACGACCGTGCCTGGGCGGCGGCCCTGACGCTCATCGCGTTCATCATGATCCTCAACCTGGTGGCCCGCGGCATCGCGCGCTGGAAGGCCCCGAAGACGGGTCGCTGACGCGGCCAGAGCAAGAACAGTCGGCGACCCGGACACGCGAAAGAAGAAGTGATACCCATGGCCAAGCGCATCGACGTCAGCGGCCTCAACGCCTACTACGGCTCCTTCCTGGCCATCGAGGACATCTCGATGACCGTCGAACCCCGCTCGGTGACGGCCTTCATCGGCCCCTCCGGCTGCGGCAAGTCCACGTTCCTGCGCACGCTCAACCGCATGCACGAGGTCACCCCCGGCGGCCGGGTCGACGGCAAGGTCATGCTCGACGACGAGAACCTGTACGGCCCCGGCATCGACCCGGTGGCCGTGCGGCGCGAGGTCGGCATGGTCTTCCAGCGCCCGAACCCGTTCCCGACCATGTCGGTGTACGACAACGTCGCGGCGGGCCTGCGCCTCAACGGCAACTACAAGAAGTCCCAGCTGGACGACATCGTCGAGAAGTCGCTGCGCGGCGCCAACCTCTGGAACGAGGTCAAGGACCGCCTGAACAAGCCGGGCTCCGGCCTCTCCGGCGGCCAGCAGCAGCGTCTGTGCATCGCCCGCGCGATCGCCGTCGAGCCGAACGTCCTGCTCATGGACGAGCCCTGCTCCGCCCTCGACCCGATCTCCACCCTCGCCATCGAGGACCTCATCGGCGAGCTGAAGGAGCGCTTCACGATCGTCATCGTGACGCACAACATGCAGCAGGCGGCCCGCGTCTCCGACCGCACGGCCTTCTTCAACCTGGCGGCGGTCGGCCAGCCCGGCAAGCTGATCGAGATCGACGAGACGGAGCGCATCTTCTCCAACCCGTCCGTCCAGGCCACGGAGGACTACATCTCCGGCCGCTTCGGCTGACCCGAACCCCTCGCGGTGCTGCATGGCGGTGCCACCGCGAGGCAAAAATGGGCCCGCCCCCATCCCGGGGGCGGGCCCATTCACATCCACTCAGCCACAGGCAGCCGCCCGCAGCTGCGGGCAGTCGTGCCTCCCCAGAGAGGGGAGGCACCCCGCAACGCCGGGCACCCGGCATACAGCGGCCCCCCGCTACAGCACCGCCAGATTCACCACCCAGAACGACACCGCAGCCACCAACGCCGCCGCCGGCATCGTGATGAACCACCCCAGGATGATGTTCTTCGCGACCCCCCACCGCACCGCGTTCACCCGCTTCGTGGCCCCCACACCCATGATCGCCGACGTGATGACATGCGTCGTCGAGATCGGCGCGTGGAACAGGAACGCCGACCCGAACATGATCGACGCACCCGTCGTCTCCGCGGCGAACCCCTGCGGCGGGTCCAGCTCGATGATCTTCCGGCCCAGCGTCCGCATGATCCGCCAGCCGCCCGCGTACGTGCCCAGCGACAGCATCAGCGCGCAGGTGATCTTCACCCACACCGGGATCGGGTCGCCGTAGTCCTCGACGTCGGCGATGACCAGCGCCATCACCACGATGCCCATCGTCTTCTGCGCGTCCTGCAGACCGTGGCCCAGCGCCATTCCGGCCGCGGACACCGTCTGCGCGATACGGAAGCCCCGCTTCGCCTTGTGCGGGTTGGACCGACGGAAGATCCACATGATCGCCGTCATGACGAGGTACCCGGCGATCAGACCGATCACCGGCGACACGAACATCGGGATGACGATCTTGTCGACCACCCCGTGCCAGTACACGGTCGTACCGCCCGCCAGGGCCGCGCCGACCATGCCGCCGAACAGCGCGTGCGAGGACGACGAGGGCAGGCCGAAGTACCAGGTGATGAGATTCCAGACGATGGCGCCGATCAGCGCCGCGAAGAGGATCCCCATCCCCTTCGAGCCCTCGGGCGTCTCGATCAGCCCCTCGCTGACGGTCTTGGCGACCCCGGAACCGAGGAAGGCACCGGCGAGGTTCATCACGGCGGCCATCGCGAGCGCCGCCCGGGGCGTCAGCGCGCGTGTCGACACGGACGTCGCGATCGCGTTCGCCGAGTCGTGGAAGCCGTTGGTGTAGGTGAAGAAGAGCGCGACCCCGATGGTCACGACCAGAGCGAAGGTGTCCATGGAGGGGTCAGGACTCCTTGACCGCGATGGTCTCCACCGTGTTGGCCACGTGCTCGAACGCGTCGGCCGCTTCCTCCAGCACGTCCACGATCTGCTTCAGCTTGAGCACCTCGATGGCCTCGTACTTGCCGTTGAAGAGGTGCGCCAGCAGCTTGCGGTGGATCTGGTCGGCCTGGTTCTCGAGCCGGTTGACCTCGATCCAGTACTCGGTGAGGTTGTCCATGGTCCGCAGGTTCGGCATGGCCTCGGCGGTCAGCTCGGCGGCCCGCGCCAGCACCTCGATCTGCTGGTCGACGCCCTTGGGCAGTTCCTCGATGTTGTAGAGGACGACCAGGTCGACGGCCTCCTCCATGAAGTCCATGATGTCGTCGAGGGACGACGCGAGGGTGTAGATGTCCTCGCGGTCGAACGGCGTGATGAACGAGGAGTTCAGCTGGTGGAAGATCGCATGCGTCGCGTCGTCACCCGCGTGTTCGGCGGCCCGCATACGCTCTGCGATCTCGGCCCGGGCGGGTGCGTCCGCCCCGAGCAGTTCCATCAGGAGTTTGGAGCCCGTGACGATGTTGTCCGCGGACGCGGCGAACATGTCGTAGAAGCTCGTCTCCCTGGGGGTCAGACGAAAGCGCACGTGGGGTCCTCGGGATGCATCGGTTTCGGTCAGGCTGATGCTAGGCGCATCATCCGGCCACGGCTAACGGGCCGCCTCCCAGTGTCGCGCATGAGGCAGAGTGGTGAGCAGGGGGGCGACCCGGGGGCCCTCGGCCCATGCCGCTCCCAGGGATCCCTTACCCCGCGAAATTGGATACGATATACCCGCTAGGGGTATATGTCCGCCCACCCGCCCAACAGGAGGACGCGATGACGACCACCGAGGCCGGCGCAGGCGCGCCCTCCCCCACCGTGGACGCGGTGGAGACCGACGGCACGGACGTCGTCACGGACCACGACCGCGGCGTGCACGGCTACCACCACCAGAAGGACGAGCACCTCAAGCGTCTGCGGCGCATCGAGGGACAGATCCGCGGCCTGCAGCGCATGGTCGACGAGGACGTCTACTGCATCGACATACTCACCCAGGTCTCCGCCTCCACGAAGGCCCTGCAGTCCTTCGCCCTGCAACTCCTGGAGGAGCACCTGCGCCACTGCGTCGCGGACGCCGCCGTCAAGGGCGGCGCCGAGGTCGACGCGAAGGTGGCGGAGGCCACGAAGGCGATCGGCCGCCTCCTGCGCACCTGAGCGCGCGTCTCCGTCTCCTCTTTCCCCGCGGCCCGGCGTCTACCGGTCGGCGCCTGTGCCGCGCCGTTCCTCGGCCACCCTCAGCACCTCGTCGATGCTCTCGAGGCTGAGCCGTTCCCGGGCCGCCGAGGCCGCGATGATGAGGTCCCCGCACAGCTCTATCTCGGCCAGTGCCACGTGGTCCTGGACTGCCGTACCGCCGAGCGGAGCCACGCGCGTCACCTCGTCTCTGCCGTCACCGGCTTCCTAGAGTAGGGAGCGGCCCACGCGCCGCGCATGGCACGGAAGGGCTAGTCCTTGCCGTCCGCCCCACCGCCCGCGCCGCCCGGCGCCTCGCCGGCTTCCTCGGCGATCTTCCCGGCGTAGATGTCGTCCGCCTCGGGCAGCCGTACGCGCACGGCGGTGCCGAACTCGTAGAGCAGCGTCGTCGAGGAGACGGCCACGGTGCCGTCGCCCTGCCGGTTGGTGAAGCTGAAGCGGTGCCGGATCTTGCGGATGCGGCCCTCGTCGTCGAGGTAGACGTCGAAGGGCACCTCGGCGGTGGCGAAGCCGTCGGCCGCGGCGGCCAGCGCCTCCCTGGTGCCGTCGGACGCGGCCCGCGCCGCACGCGCGAGATCGGCGGTCCCCCGGTAGTGCCGCACCCCGGTCCCCGCGACCTCGGTGCGCCCCACGTACGTCGCCGTCCGCGTCCCCCGCAGCACCTCGGCGGCGGCGAACGGGTCCGTCGCCCCGCCGGTCACCAGGTTCCCGTCGGACAGCGTGGCGGTCGTCACCCGCACCCACTTGTCGTCGGGCACACCGGCGCCCCGGTTCTTCATGAACAGGGCATCCGGCGTGAGCAGTTCGGTGATCGGACGGCGCCCGCCGCTGCCCGCCGGGCCCGGCGGCAGCCGCACCTTCAGCCGGCCGAGCCGTTCCCGGAAGTCGTAGACGCCCTCGCCGCGGATGGTCACCCGCGTCCCGCCACTGGCCATCTCCATGGCCGTACGGGCCCTGGAAGTGCCGGCGGCCACCAGCCGGTCGGCGGCCCGTTGCAGTACCCGGACCGGATCCCCGGGAGGCCCGTCCCGGCCGGCGGCTCCCTGTCCGGCGCACCCGGCCCCGGCGAGCCCCGCACACACCACGGCCCCGACGACGACGGCGGACGTTCCCCTTCTCCCGCTCTCCCGCCCGACCATCGCCACCCGTCCCAGCCGTCCCGGACCCCTGCCGTCCCGGTTAACGACGGGCGGGCGACCCCGGTAACGTGGTGACCGTGGCTCAGCAGGACGCTTGTGAAGCTCCCCAGGACATACCGGAACACCGCACCACCACGGTCGAACAGGGCCCCTTCTGCGTGGCCCGCTGCACCTGCGGCTGGCGGGGCCCGGCCCGCAGAGCCAGAAGCCAGGCCCGCACAGACGCCCAGACCCACGACCGCCCGCTGCCCTAGCTGCGGGCAATCGTGCCTCCCCCAGTGCCTGAACGGCCTGAGAGGTACCCCCAGGAGCGGCACGGGTGGGCGCTGGGGGTCCCCCTCCGGGGGGAGGCACCCCGTCAGCGCCGGGCCGCGCGCCCCACCCCCGCCCAGCCCCCACGCCGGGCACCCCGCAATGCCGACGGCACCGGCACCGGCACCGCCGACCAGGGAAACCGCTACGCGGCCAGGTCCCGCTCCTCCGCCCCCGCGCTCTCCCGCCGCGCCCCCGGAATCACCGCACCACGCCCCGCAGCGCCCCGCCCCCGCGCACTGACCAGCCACCCCACCCGCGGCGACCGCTCCACCGCCCTGACCACCGGCGTCAGCAGCGCCATGGCGACCGGCGACAGCAGCAGCGCCACCGCCGTACCGAGGGCGAACCCGCCGATGACGTCGGTCGGATAGTGCACGCCCATGTAGACCCGGGCGAAGCCGCCGAACAGCGCCAGCACGATCGCGCCGATGCCGAACTTCCGGTTGGCCACGAACAGGGCGACGGCCAACGCCATGACCAGCGTCGCGTGGTCGCTCACGAACGAGTAGTCGTTCTTGCCGTCGACGAGCACTTCCAGCCCGTCGTGGTCCTTGAACGGCCGGGGCCGTTCCACGAAGCCCCGTATCGGCACGTTGACCAGGACGGCGACCCCGGCGGCCAGCGGCGCCCACACCAGCGCGGCCACGGACGACGCGGCGTCCTCGCCGCCCCGCCGCCGTACGCCCCACCAGCACCACAGCACGAGCAGCACGATCGCGAAGAGCAGCCCGTACTCACCCACGAACTCCATGACCCGGTCGAACCAGTGCGGCGCGTCCTTGGCCAGGCCGTTGATGTCGTAGAGCAGCTCGACGTCGGGGTTCGACCCGGAATCAGCGAGTCCAGCCATGTTGCAGCGGCCCCTTCGTCATGTCGTGCGGCGCACCTTGCGCACGCCTTGTCTGCCACCCCCGTGGTTGTAGATCCGCCCGTCCGCACACCTACACGACAACAGGAACGCACGGTCCCCGTTGATACGTTCCACCCTCCACCGAACGATCACGCAGACGTTATCGAAGAGATACTCGTCGTCGCAGCTCAGGGGTGGGGTTCACGCTCCGCTCACACCGTCGTGGGCAACGCTTTCGCGCCATCCGCGGTGACCCGGGTGGCGCCGAAGTAGTCGGGCGTGTCGATCGGGTCGAACCGGATCACGGCCCCCGGCCGAGGCGCGTCGATCATGTACCCGCCGCCGACGTAGATCCCCACGTGCCGGATGGCCCGCGAGTTGGTGAGGTCGTCCGAGAAGAACACCAGGTCCCCGGGGAGCAGCTCCTCCCGGCTCGGATGCGGCCCCGCGTTGTACTGGTCGTTGGCGACCCGGGGCAGCGTGATCCCGACACTCTCGTACGCGGCCTTGGTCAGCCCGGAACAGTCGAACCGCCCTCCCTGGTCGGCGGTCCCGTTCCCGCCCCACAGATACGGCGTGCCGAGCTTCTTCTGCGCGTACGCGATGGCCCCGGCGGCCTGCTCCGACGGGTCGACCCGCCTCTCGGGCGCGGCGAAGCTCTTCTCGAGCGCCCGGATGTTACGCACATAGTTCTGCGTCTCGGTCAGCGCCGGAATACCGCCCGCGTCGATCACGCGGTACGGCCCCGAGTTGTATGCGGCCAGCATGTTGTTCGTGACGTCGCCGGGAACGTCCTTGACGTACTTGGCGAGGTGACAGTCGTAGGACGCCGCAGAGGGAATCGCGTCCTGGGGATCCCACACGTCACGGTCGCCGTCGCCGTCACCGTCGATGCCGTAGGCGGCCCACGTGCCTGGAATGAACTGGGCGATGCCGCGAGCATCCGCGTGACTGAGCGCGTCCGTCCGCCACTTGCTCTCCTGATAAATCTGCGCGGCCAAGAGTGCCGGGTTGATGGCTGGGCACAGGTTGCCCCACGTCTGCACGAGCTGCTGATAAGCGGCGGGGACCGTGCCCTTGGCCAGAGTCTTGCTGCCCGAGACCGCGCCGCCGGCCAGGTTCCCGGCGACGATGTAGACACCCACGACCAGCAGCATGACAAGACTCAGCCCCGCAGCGACCGCGGCGCCGACGACGACCCAGACTTTGCGCATGCCCCAACTTTCCCCCACAGAAGCGCCGTCCAATGACTGCTTTCAGCCATGTCGGGCTCACCGGGCCATTACTTCACCAGGAATCCGTCGCAGGCGATGGAAGCGAACTCGCTCGGTTCCTTGACGTGAAGGAACAGAACGGTCCAGTCGCCCGGTGCCTTGGTGGTGGGAAACGCATCCTGGTACTTCTCTCCCTTCACGTAGTCGACGAAGTCGTCCGGGTACGTCAGCTTCGCGGTGCCGTTGCTGCCCGGCGTCTCGTAGACCTCGTACATGTCGATGGGACGACTGGTGAACCCCAGGGACATGTTGCCCGCTGCCGCGTTGTGCAGAGGCTCGCCGGTCTCCGGGTCGATGGAATAGGGCGGCTTCACCGCCACCGAGAGGAAGTACGACTCGCCCGGCTTGGGGTCCGCGAATTTCAGGCGCACGGTGATCTCCAGAGGGCCAGACGCGTACGAGTCGCTGCCGTCCACGGGTACGACGGAGTACTGGAGGTACTCGTTGCGTTCCTCGGAGGGCAGGTTGCACTGTCCCCCGCCGCTGGACCACATGTCGCGGATCAGTCTGTTCGCCTCCACATAGGCAGGTGCTTGTGCCTTGGGGGCCTCGGCCGTCTGCGTGGTTCCTGAAGGAGTGGTGGCCGGCGCCGATCCGCCGGGGCCGGCGGAAGCGGTGCTCTCCTGGCCTCCCTTGGCACTGTCCTTCCCTTTTTCATCGGGCAGTGCCAGCATCGCCGTGGCCCCTCCGACAACGAGGATCAGACCGACGGCCAGCGCGATTATCCAAGGCTTTTTCCGGTGTTGGGCCGCCGTCCCGGCGACCACCTGGGTCGGCGTGTATCCCATGTGGCCAAGAGGGCGTGGCGCGGCGGTCGGCATGTCGTGCAACCCTGGGGGAGTTTCGGGCCCCGGCGGCACGACTCCCCCAGTATCACCCTCGGGCCGACGTGGCACCGCCTCGACCAGGCTCAGCAAACCCGCGTAGTGGGCATCCTCCACCAGCGCCGACCGCACGCCACAGCGCTCGATGACCTCGGCCGGCGTGGGACGATCCGCCGGGTTCTTGGCCATGCACAGGTCGATGAGGGCAGCCAGTTCCTGCTCGACACCGGCCAGGTCGGCAGGTTCGTACACGGCGCGGTAGTGGATACCCGCCGGATCACCCGAGCCGAACGGCAGGCGCCCGGTCGCGGCATACGCGAGCGTGGCTCCCAGCGCGAAGATGTCCGCGGCCGGTCCAGTCTCGTTGCGCACCAGCACTTCGGGCGCGGTGAAACCGGCTGTGCCGGGTGCATACCCCGTCTCCGTGAGGGCCGCCTGATCGACACCCCGAGCGATTCCGAAGTCGATGAGTTGCGGTCCTTGTCCGGCGATGATCACGTTCTGCGGCTTGAGGTCCCGGTGGGTCACGCCTTGCGCGTGCACCGCGGCCAGCCCTTCCGCCAGTGCGGCGAGTACACCACGGCACGTCTCAGCGGGCAGCGGTCCTCGCTCCTCCACCCCGCGACTCAGCGTCGGCCCGGCGACGTACTCCGTCGCCAACCAGTACGGTGCCGCGTCCAGCGAAGCGTCGATCAGGTTCGCCGTGTACGCGCTGCGCACCGCACGTACGGTCTCCACCTCGCGTCGGAATCGCGCCAACGCGTCCGGCCGGTCCACGATCTCGTCGCGGATCACCTTCAGCGCAACCAACCGCCCGCCCGGCGAGCGCCCGAGGTAGACCTGTCCCATGCCGCCGGCGCCAAGCCTGGCAAGCAACGTGTACGCACCTATCTGCGCCGGATCCTGACCCTTGAGTGCCTCCACGCCCCAGACCTTGCCACAGAGATCAGCCAGATGCAGAGCCCAGTGACAGGCATGCAGGTCTCCAGGGCCAATGGGCGACACAGCGCCAACTACGGCCAGCAGCAGGCGCTTAGGCGCAAAGAGGAGATTTTCCATTGGTTTCCTCTGGTGAACCGCCAGGGCAGTCGCACGATCACTCGGCAGGCGCTTCTTCCCGCGCTGCTGTCCGCCCCGACCATTACGGCAGGTCGGCCCGTCGACACTCGGCCCACAGCAGCTTCCCGCCCTTCGACGCGCCGAGTTCACGCGGCACGGAGATCCCGACGGCGTCGGCGCAGGCACGCACCAGGCCCAGTCCCCGCCCGCTCTCGGCGTCCACCGGGGGCGCGGCGCCGGGGTGCTCACCGCCCCGGAAGCCGGGCGGCACCCGACGGTCGGTGTCCCACACCCCGACCCGCAGCCGCCCCGGCTCGCGCGACAAGATGCGGAGGGAGTAGGGACCAGCGGTGTGCAGATGGGCGTTGGCGAGAAGCTCGGCGGCCACCAGCTCGGCGGTCGGGGTCAGCTCCGCGAAACCGTGAGCGGCGAGAACCGCCCGGAGCGTGGCGCGGGCGATCCCCGGTGCGCGTGGATCGTGCGGGAGGTGAAGTGTGTACCTCCAGGACGGGTCTACGGTGGCCATGGAAGTCTCCGATCGCAGGAAGGAGTTGGGAACTCACTTGCGGTGCCCCAGTGGCCTGCCGACCCGTCGGCCGGTGCACTTCTGGGCGGGGAGGCGCCACGACCGAAGCTAACAGCATCAGGATATTTTCTTTATCCCAAACGGAGCTATAACTACTTCTTCCATCCCTGTGGGTGACAAGTGGTACGGAGGAGCGACGGGCATGCCCGTGAGAAGCAACCCCACGGCGCGGCAGCTCCGCTTGGGCACCGAGCTGCGCAAGCTGCGTGAACGCGCCGGCCTCACCTCCACAGAGGCCGCACGCCGGCTCGGCATCAAGCAGGCCCAGGTCAGCAACATGGAAACCGGACGCCTGCCGGTGAGCGCCGAGCGGGTACGCACCATGGCGTGCCTGTACGAGTGCCCCGACAAGAACCTCGTCGAGGCACTGGCCGGTATGACCGGTGAGCGACGGCGCGGTTGGTGGGTGGAGTACCGCGACGTCCTGCCATCGGGGTTGCTGGATCTGGCCGAACTCGAGCATCACGGCACTGCACTGCGAACCGCCCACACGTCCGGTATCCCCGGCCTGCTCCAGACGCTGGATCACGCCCGCGAGGTGTTCCGTCAGGTCGTCCCCGAGCTGTCACCTCCCGAGGTGGAACACCGGGCCTCGTTTCGCATCAAGCGACAGGCCGTGCTCTTCCGCAAGGACCCGTCCCCCTATCGGGCGATCATCCACGAGGCCGCCCTGCATATGCGGTTCGGCGGACGTCACGTCGCCCGCCAGCAGCTCAAGCACCTGCTCAAGATGAGCGAGCACCCCAACATCTCGCTCCGCATCATCCCCTTCGACGCGGGGGGCTATCCGGGCGCGGGACAGCCCATCTACTACGTCCACGGCCCCGTACCGCAGCTCGACACGGTGCAGCTCGACCAGTCCCACGGCATCGCCCTGCTGGATGCCGATGCCCAGCTGGACAAGTACCGCAAGGTCCTGGACCGCCTGACCGCCCTCAGCCTGATCGAGCTCGAGTCCCGCGCCCTCATCCACCGCGTCATCCAGACGATCTGAGAGGAAGCCATGCAGCCCACCCACTGGCAGAAGTCCTCCTACTGCGGCGAAGGCGAGTCATGCGTACACGTCGCCGCCACCGGTTCCGGCGTCCACCTCACCGAGACCGGCGACCCCACCGGCTCCATACTCACCGTGACGCCCGCGGCCTTCGGCGCCCTGCTCACCGCCCTGAAGACGGGCACCCGTCCGGTGGCCGTCCACGTCACCCTCACCCCTGGGAGTGACGCCGACACCCCTGTCCTCATCCGTCACACCGAAACCCCGGAAACCGTCGTCACGACGGACCGACAGAAGTGGGAGACCTTCGTCCTCGGTGCGAAGGCGGGCGAGTTCGATCACTTCGTAGAAGGGCACAACGACATGACCACGCGTCAGGTTGCGCACCGGCATCATTGCCCGGCGTAACCTCCTGTGATACACAGAGTGACGATACGACTCTTTTCACGCCGGCCCGCACCGCCCCACGAGGACCCGGCGCGGGCCGGTGGCAAGCTGTTCGCACGAAACCCGCCAAACAATGACGTCAAGTCGACATACGACCGCGGCATTGTCGGCGACAATGAGGCCTGACCTCTGCACCAACGCAGGGGGCACGGAACTACCCAACAGGGGCGGTGACTTACATGCTCTTTGCGGCCGACGAGGGAGACATCAACACCATCATCGGGGGGATCGCTCCGGACTGGGGCCCCTTCGGCAGCCTGGGCAACGAGGCGAAGGTGATGATCGAGGTGGTGATGGCCGTCGCCATCCTGCTCTGCCTCGGCATCGCCATCTGGGGCGCCGCCAAGCAGCGCATCGGCGCCACGGCCCTGCGGGACACCTTCAGCGCCGAACAGGGCAAGGGCCTCATCATCGCGGGCTTGACGGGCGTGTTCATCATCGGCTCGCTCGGCACGCTCTTCACCATCGTGTACGGCATGGCCGTGTAGACGGACGCCCGGTTCCCCCTCCGTCCCACCCGCCCGTCGTGCCCACCGACTGAGGTTGCGTTTTCCTGATGTCCAGTCACCACACAGCACGCGAGCGGGAGCCGGCACGGCTACCGTCATACTTCTACGGCATGGGGTACGACGTGTTCCCGCACGACGTCGAGGGGGCGTACGCGGCATGAGTCTCGGAGACGACCACCAGTCCTCCGGCGGTTACGGCGGCACGGGCCACACCCGCACGCGGCTGCCCGACGCGGACGGCGGTCCGCGGCGCGGCAGCCGCTCGTCCTCGCGCAGCCTGGTCACCGTGGTCGGTGTCGTCGTCCTCCTCATCGCCGCGATCGCCTTCGCGAACCGTGGAGGAGACGATTCCGCAGCCTCCGGCGAAGCGGCCGGCGACAAACCGAAGACCTCGGCGACGGCGCCCTCCGGCACGCAGCCGGTCACCACCAAGGCAGCCGGCATCCCCTCGGGCTTCCCCCACGACGAACAGGGCGCGCAGAGCGCTGCGGCGAACTATGCCGTGGCACTGGGCTCGGCCGACATGTTCGACAAGGCCAGACGGGACTCCATCCTGCAGGCCATCATCGTTCCCGCCAGAGTGGCGGACTTCAAGGCCACCCTGGACAAGGCTTACAGCCCCAGCTTCAACAAGAACATCGGGCTGAACGATGACGGTACGCCCCCTAAGGGGTACACCTTCGTGTCCCGCACAAGCCCGATCGGCACCAAGGTCATCGCGGGCTCGTCCGACAACACGACCGTCGAGGTCTGGTGCAGCGGCCTCCTCGGCCTCGCAGGCCAGGACTCCACTGCTCCCGTCACGAGCAGTTGGTTCACCATCACCATGGAACTTGAGTGGATCGGTGATGACTGGAAGATCGTGACGCACTCCCAGAAGGACGGCCCGGCGCCCATTCCCGGGGATGACAAGGCGTCCAGCGCTGACGAGATGGCGAAGGCCGTCCAGGAGTACGGAGGGTTCACGTATGCCCGCTAACCGTCGCGTACTCGAGCTGACGGGAGTCACCGCCGCCGTACAGGTGGCAGCTTTTCTCTTCGCCACGCGTGCCTTCGCCGCACCCACTCCCTCCCCCACTCCGAGCAACGACCCCTGTGACCTGATCCACGGCCCCGCCAAGGACTACTGCGAACGCGGGGAATCCGGCGGCGGCTCCACCGGAGGTGCCGGCGGGGACGCCCCCGGCGTCACCTCCACGCTCGACCCCCTCGCCTCCCTCGCCAAGGGCTGTGCCGACGCCGCCGCCTGGACCGTCGACACGCTCAGCGACGCCGTGAAGACCACCGCCGAGGTCGACTTCACGAACGGCACGTTCCTCAAGCAGTACGCCGTCGTCTTCGCGGCGTCGACGATCCTCACGCTGGTCCTCTGGCTGCTGGCGGTCGCCAAGCGCGCCGTGCGCGGCGTGCCCTTCGCCACCGCGCTCTCCGAGGCCATCGGGTTCCTGTGGCTCACGGTCCTGGCCTCGGCGTTCACCCCGCTGATCCTCTACACGGTCGTCTCCGCCACCGACGCGGTGACCGATGTCCTGGCGAAGGGCACCGGGGACCAGACGGACACGTTCTTCGGCACGTTCTCCGACGCGCTCAAGCAGGGCAACGACATCGGCGGCGGCCCGATCATGCTGATCCTGGTGTCGTTCGTGTCGATCATCGCCGCGGGCGTCCTCTACCTGGAGCTGTATCTGCGGGCCGTCCTGCTCTACGTCGGCGCCCTGCTCGGTGTCGTCGTCTACGCCGGTCTGGTCGACAAGAACCTGTGGGGCCACGTCCGCCGCTGGGCGGGCATCATGATCGCCGTGATCATGGTCAAGCCGGTGATCGTCATCGTGCTGGGACTCGCGGGCGCGCTGACCACGGAGGAGGGCCCCGACTCCGTCGCCGCCATCGTCTCCGGCCTCGCCATCATCCTGCTCGCCATCTTCGCGTCCGCGATGATCTACCGCTTCGTCCCCGGCTTCGGCGACGAGATCGCGAACAGCCGCAACAACCGCATCATGCAGGGCGCCGAGGGCAAGGCCGCAGCCGTGATCAGCTCCCCGGCCAACCTCGTCGCCCAGGGCATCAGAACGCACAGCACCCGCCACAACGGTGACGGCGGAGGCGGCGGGGGCCAGTCCGGCTCCGCCGCGTCCCGCCCCGCCAATCCCGCCTCCGGCGGGGTCGCCGCGCACAGCTCGCGCCCCTCGGCCGGCAGCGGAAGTGTCCCCTCCGCCGCACCCGTGCCGCGCTCCGCCAGCCCGGTGAACACGCCCCACGCCGGCAACACCCGCAACAGCAACAACAGCTCAGGAGGTGACGGGCGTTGACGACCGAGTCCCACGTGTCCCACCAGGTCACGCCCCGCCGTACGTATCTGATCGGCCGCGCCCGGCCGAACGCGATCGTCGGCCGCAATCGCGAGACCGGCGAGATCGCGCTGATCGTCGTGGGCGCGTTCCTCGGCATGATGTGCGGGCTCCTCGTCCCCGTCCTGACCCTGCGCATCGTGCTGCTCGTCGGCTTCCCGATGCTCGCGCTGGCCGCCGTCTACGTGCCGTACAAGCACCGGACGTTCTACAAGTGGTTCGAGATCAACCGCAGTTACAAGCGGACCCTGCGCAACGGCGCCACCTACCGTTCCGGCGTCATCGAGGCCGGCACCCGGCTCGACGGCCGGGAGGTCGAGGTCGGTCCGCCGCCCGGCATCGGCCGCATCACCTGGCTGGCGGCGCCCTTCGGACCGGACGAGATCGCCGTGCTGCTGCACGCCGACCGCAAGACGGTGACGGCCGCGATCGAGATCGAGGGCCCCGGCGTCGGTCTGCGCGACTCCGAGGACCAGGAGGCCCTCGTCGACCGCTTCGGCACCCTGCTCAAGCACGTGGCCAACGGCGACGGCTTCGTCACCCGCATCCAGATGCTCGCCCGCACCCTCCCGGCCGACCCCGACGCGCACGCCAAGGACGTCGCCCTGCGCGGCGACGACAAGGCGCCGCCGTGGCTGCAGCGGTCGTACGACCAGCTGCAGTCGATGGTGTCCACCAGCAGCGAGCAGCACCGCGCCTACCTCGTCGCCTGCATGCACTACACGCGCGAACTGGCCGCCGAGGCCCACACCATGGCCCGCGCGGCCCGGGCGCAGAACGGGCGCAGGGTCGACCGGGACGCGGGACTCGCCGTGGTGATGGCGCGCGAGCTGACCGACATCTGCTCGCGCCTGCAGGAGGCCGACATCCGCGTCCGCCAGCCGCTCGGCCAGGGCCGGCTCGCCTCCCTCATCCACTCCATGTACGACCCGGACCACCCGATCGACCACATCCAGGCGATGACCAAGCGCAACGCCTGGCCGGCCGAGCTGGACGCCATGGAGCCCACCTACCTCCAGGCCAAGACCCGCGAGTCCTCCACCCGCGCCCCCTGGTGCCACGCCACGGCCTGGATCAAGGAGTGGCCGATGACCCCGGTCGGCGTGAACTTCCTCGCGCCGCTGCTCGTCCACACCCCGGACGTCATCCGGACGGTCGCCGTGACGATGGACCTCGAACCCACCGAGGTCGCCATCGAGCGCATGCTGACCGAGAAGACCAACGACGAGGCCGAGGCCTCCCGCGCCGCCAAGATGAACCGCACGGTCGACCCGCGCGACGTCGCCGCCCACAGCCGCCTCGACCAGCGCGGCGAGGATCTCGCCAGCGGCGCGGCCGGCGTCAACCTGGTCGGCTACATCACCGTCTCCTCCCGCTCCCCCGAGGCGCTCGCCCGCGACAAGCGGACGATAAGGGCCTCGGCCGGAAAGTCGTACCTGAAACTGGAGTGGTGCGACCGCGAGCACCACCGCGCCTTCGTGAACACACTTCCGTTCGCCACCGGCATCCGAAGGTAGGGGCTGAGCCTGATGCGGGACCCGCTGACCGTCCTCACCGACGCCTTCACGTCCTTCCTGTTCGGGAAGGTCGAGACGACCCGCCTGCCCGTGCGCACCTCCACGGGCCAGGCGCAGGCCGTCTACCTGCCCACCGCCGCCCCCGGCCTCGGCGACTCCGGCGTGATCATCGGCCGCGAGGTCTACTCCGGCAAGGGCTACATCTACGACCCCTTCCAGCTCTACGGCCAGCAGCTCCCCGCCCCCCACTGGCTGGTCCTCGGGGAGTCCGGCAACGGCAAGTCGGCGCTGGAGAAGACGTACGTCCTGCGCCAGCTCCGCTTCAAGGACCGCCAGGTCGTCGTCCTGGACGCCCAGGGCGAGGACGGCGTCGGCGAGTGGAACCTCATCGCCGAGGAGCTGGGCATAACGCCCATCCGGCTGGACCCGATGGCCGCCCTGGACCACGGCATCCGGCTCAACCCCCTCGACCCGGCGATCACCACGACCGGCCAGCTCGCGCTGCTCCGCACGATCATCGAGGTCGCGATGGGGCACGGCCTGGACGAGCGCTCCGGTTTCGCCCTCAAGGTCGCGCACGCCTACGTCAACGAGACCATCGTCGAACGCCAGCCCGTTCTCACCGACATCGTCGAGCAGCTCCGCCACCCCGAGCCGGAGTCGGCCGAGGCGATGAACGTCGACATAGACGACGTACGGGCCTGGGGCCTGGACGTGGCGCTGGTGCTGGACCGGCTCGTCGACGGCGACCTGCGCGGCATGTTCGACGGCCCGACGACCGTCGGCATCGACCTCGACGCGCCGCTCATCGTCTTCGACCTGTCCCACATCGACCGCAACTCCATCGCCATGCCGATCCTCATGGCCATCGTCGGCGTGTGGCTGGAGCACACCTGGATCCGCCCCGACCGGAAGAAGCGCATCTTCCTGGTCGAGGAGGCCTGGCACATCATCAACAGCCCGTTCGTGGCGCAGCTGTTCCAGCGGCTGCTGAAGTTCGGGCGCCGGCTGGGTCTGTCGTTCGTGGCGGTGGTGCACCACCTGTCGGACGTCGTGGACGGCGCGGCGGCGAAGGAGGCCGCGGCCATCCTGAAGATGGCCTCGACACGGACGATCTACGCCCAGAAGGCCGACGAGGCGCGGGCGACCGGCCGGGTGCTCGGTCTGCCCCGGTGGGCGGTGGAGATCATCCCGTCGCTCACTCCGGGCATCGCGGTGTGGGACGTCAACGGCAACGTCCAGGTCGTCAAACACCTGGTCACCGAGACCGAACGCCCCCTGGTCTTCACCGACCGCGCGATGACCGAGTCCTCCGCCGACCTCGCCGACGACGCCCTGCGCGCCGCCGAGCTGGAGGCGGAGCAGCGGGCGGCGGCCTTCATGGAGCAGCACATCGCCGACTCGTCGGAATCGACGGTGGCGTAGGCACAGGGGGAGGAACGGGACGGATGAGACCGGACGACCAGCGGCGGGACGGCCAGGGCGGCGGCATCCCGGACGGCCTGCTGATCGGCATACTGGCCTTCCTCCTCGGCATGACCCTGCTGGTGTGGACGGCGACGGGCCTGTCCGGTCTCTTCTCCCACGGCTCCTGGCCCGCCGGCGTCACCTTCTCCGCCACCCCGACGGCCATGCGCCACCTGGTCGCCGAGCCCCACGACCTCCCCGGCGCCTGGCCCGACGCCCCGGCGGGAGCACTCTCCGGGTACGGGCTGTTCTGGGGGCTGTTCATCGGCCAGCTGATGGTGCTGGTCGTGCTCGCGGTGTTCGTGATGGGCACGGTGGCCCGCTGGAAGGCGGTACGGCAGCGCCGGCGCGAGGAGGCCTCGGCGGCCGCGCAGAAGCGGACACAGACGCCGATGCCGACACCGATGCCGGAGCCGATGCCGGAGCCGGAGCAGCCCCGGGTGCAGCCCCACGCGCACGAGGTACCGACCCCGAGGGCACCGCGGCTCGAGACGACACCGGAAAAGGAGCCCCGCCCTCCCGTGGCCGGCGGCCCCCGGCCCGGCGGGTGGGAACCGCACCGCGCCGCGGCCGGGGTGCGCTACGGTCCCCCGGACACCCGCCGTTCGACCGCCGTGGACGCCCTGCGCGCGGCCGAGGGCGCCGCCCTCGTCGTCACCTCCAGCCCCGCCCTGTGGCAGGAGACCAAGGACGCCCGCGCCAAGCTCGGACCGGTCCTGCTCTACGACCCCGCGCACCTCTGCGACACCCCGGCCCGTCTCCACTGGTCCCCCACCAGCGGCTGCGAGGACAGACAGACGGCCACGGCCCGGGCCGCCGGTCTCCTCGCCCCCGTCCGCCCCACCGCCCGCCTCGACCAGGCCGTCGGCGACACCGCGGAGCTGCTCCTGCGCAGCTACCTCCACGCCGCCGCCGTCGACGGCCGTACCGTCCGTCACGTCCACCGCTGGTCGCAGGGCCTCCAGGTCCAGGACGCCGTACGCGTCCTGCGCACCAGCCCGAAAGCCGCGCCCGGCGCCGCGGGGGAACTCGAGGGCGCCCTCACCGCGCATCCGGACCGCCGGGACATGGCTCAGCAGCTGACCGCCCGGGCCCTGGCCGCCCTCTCCACGGTCAACATCCGCGAGGCGTGCACTCCCAACCGAACCGATGCGCTCACCCTGGATTCCTTCGTCCACGAACAGGGCACGCTTTACGTGGTGGGTGAATCCATCGAGGACCCCCGGACGAGCCCGGGCGCGATGCCGCTGCTGACGGCGCTCGTCTCCAGCGTGGTCGAGCACGGCCGGCGCGTGGCCGAACGGTCATCCTCCGGTCGGCTCGACCCACCACTCACCCTCGTCCTGGACGACGTCGCCGCCGTGGCCCCGCTTCCCCAGCTCCCCGAGCTGCTGGCCACCGGAGCGGACCGCGGGATGCCGACCCTGGCCCTGCTCCGCTCCCGTGAACAGGGCCGCACCCGCTGGCCCCACGACGAACTGCCGGTGTGACGCGCAGGGACGGGGAACGGGGCCGCGGCCGGCCGGTCAGCGGTCGACGACGAACTCCAGCTCCGTCTCCTCCGGCTTCCCTTCCAGTCGCACGGTCCGGCCGCTGGGCACGAGGCCTGCCTTGCGATAGGCGCCCTGGGCCCGGCCGTTGTCCTCGTGCACGAACAGCCGCACCCGCTGCGCCCCTGCGGACCACGCCCACTCCAGCCCGGCGTCGAACAGGGCCTTGGCCAGCCCGCTCCCCCGCCACTCGGGCCGCACGAACACGCCGACGACGTGCCCCTGCCGCCGGTCCACGGGGAGCCCCGCCCAGTCCGTCGTCCCCGGCTCCTCCATCAGCACGGTCAGCGAACCGAGCCACTGCCCGCCGGGCCCCTCCGCGATGATCTGCTGCGCACCCGAGGCGCCCTCGGCCGCCTTGGCCGTGCGGTCCTGCCAGTAGGAGTCCGGCCGGGCGACGGCGTTCTCGTAGGTCTCCAGGAAGGCGAGGTGCGCCACCGGGTCGCGCAGCGCACGCAGCCGCAGCTCCTTCACGGCGGGCCACTCGTCTGTGCGTATGGAGCGGATCACGTAGTCACCGGGGGTCGAGACACTCATGGGGGCCACCGTAGTACCGGGGTACTACGGTCCTCATCCCATATCCGGCCCCGGGAAGGACGACCCCGCCCGCCCGCCGGCGCGATCATGGGCGGATGGAGCCCGTGGTGGAAGAACGAGCGGCGGAACCTCTCACCGAGTACGTGCAACGCGTCAACCGGCGGGTACGCGCCTTCGACCGGCGCCGCCCGCTCGTGTGGGACCTCCTCGTCACCGTCTTCTGGATGACGGCCGCCCTGATCGACTACTCCGGCGGCGGCTGGCGCAGCGTCGCCCACGACACGGACGTACCCGGCGCACTCGTTCTCGCCATGAGCCTCGGCCTCTCGGTCCCCCTGCTCTGGCGCCGTGCCCGCCCCCGCACCGCCCTGCTCGCCATGGCTCCGGTCGCCGTGCTGAACGCCTGGTCGGGCGCCGCCCTCCAGGTCTCCCTGCTCCAGCTCGTCCTGCTCTTCCACGTCACCCTGCGCCTGCCGCTGCGCAACCTGTGGTGGGCGGCGGCCCTGGCGACGGTTCCGACGTGCGTGACGCTGGCCCGCTTCGGTGAGGACGGCGGTCCCTGGAACCAGCAGCTCGGCTCGCATCTGATGTCCGTCGGCGTCGTGGCCCTCATCGCCGTCACCGTCCGCACGCGGCGCAACTACACCGAGGTCCTGGAGGACCGTGCCCGACGTCTGGAGATCGAACGCGACCAGCAGGCCCAGCTCGCCACCGCAGCCGAACGGGCGCGCATAGCCCGGGAGATGCACGACATCATCGGCCACAACCTCTCCGTCATCACGGGGCTCGCCGACGGCGGCCGTTACGCCGCCGTCAAGTCCCCGCAGCGCGCCGGCCAGGCCCTCGACGCCATCGCCACCACCAGCCGCCAGGCCCTCACCGAGCTGCGGCGCCTGCTCGACGTGCTGCGTGACGAGGAGGAGGGGGAGCGGCCCGAACTCGCCCCGCAGCCCGCGCTCGCCGACCTCGGCCGGCTCGTCGACGGTGTCCGCAGGGCGGGCCTGTCCGTCAGTATGACCGTCCGGGGTGACGCCACGCTCGCCCCCGGCCGCCAGCTCGCCCTCTACCGTGTCGTCCAGGAAGCCCTCACCAACACCCTCAAGCACGCCGGCCCCGGTGCCACCGCCCGCATCGACCTCTCCTACGGGCCCGGCGGCGCCGTCGCTCTCACCGTCACCGACACCGGCCGCGGCGGCCCCGCCCCGGCCTTGTCCGACGGCCGGGGCCTGCCCGGAATGCGGGAGCGAACGTCCCTGTACGGCGGCACACTTGAGGCCGGCCCCCGTCCGGCCCCCGACCGGGGCTGGCGCGTCCACCTGCGACTACCGGAGGAAACCCCGCAGTGACCACCGTCCTCATCGCCGACGACCAGCCGCTGCAGCGGTTCGGTTTCCGGATGCTGCTGGAGAGCCAGGACGACATGGCGGTCGCCGGAGAGGCGACAGGCGGCACCGAGGCCGTGCGCATGGCGGCCGAACTCGCCCCCGACGTCGTCCTCATGGACATCCGTATGCCCGGCCTGGACGGCATCGAGGCCACCCGCCGGATCGTCGCCACCGGGGGCCGCACCCGGATCCTCATCCTCACGACCTTCGACCTCGACGAGTACGCCTACGCCGGCCTGCGCGCCGGTGCCTCCGGTTTCCTGGTCAAGGACGCCCAGCCGGAGGAGCTGCTCTCCGGCATCCGCGCGGTTGCCTCCGGAGACGCCGTGGTGGCCCCGAGCCTGACCCGCCGCCTGCTCGACGCCTACGTCCACCATCTGCCGGCATCCGCCGGACCGGGCGACTCCCCCGATCCGCGCCTGGCCGCCCTCACCGACCGGGAGACCGAGATCCTGCGGGTGATGGGCCAGGGCTGGACCAACACGGAGATAGCGGAACGCCTTCATCTGGCGGAGTCCACGGTGAAGACCCACGTGGGCCGCATCCTGGCCAAGACGGGCTCCCGGGACCGCGTGCAGGCGGTGATCCTGGCCTATGACACGAAGCTGGTGAAGCCGGCCTGACAAGCCTCCTGAAAAGACCCTGCAAATATGGAGGCAGAAATGCAGAAAGCCCCGCACCGTTCCCGGTGCGGGGCTCTCCTCAATGATTGTTCGGCGGTGTCCTACTCTCCCACAGGGTCCCCCCTGCAGTAC